>JAIQFR010000135.1 GCA_020073205.1 Terriglobia bacterium | reverse complement strand
GCTCCTGGAGGAAGGATTCGACGTCTACCAGACCCTGGTCGACGACCAGCAGATCGACTGCGTTGTTCGCGGCAGACGTGGAAAAGCGCCGGTCTACCTGGATATCCAGGTCAAGGCTCGCTCTTGTGAGGCCGACCGTAGATCGTGGGGCGTCTGGCCAAGCATCAAGGTCACAGAACCCCGCGAAAACCTGTTCTTTGTCTTCTACTCTGAGCCACTACACAAGACATCCTGGGTGATTCCATCCCAGTACCTTGTTGCTCACTCCAGCCGGGTGCTCAGCGGGGAGTACGAAGGGCGCTTCACCGTCACGCTTGTCACCATGAGCGGGGATTCCGAGCGCGAGAACCCGCTCTTCAGCCGCTACAAGGACTCCTTCAAAGTCCTTCACGACTACATCAAGAGGACCTCAGCGACATAGCCTGGGTGCGCGGGTTGGTGCCCGCACGATGCACACCCCGGGGCATCAGTAGATCCCGTCGATCGGGCCGTTGGCGCGCGCTTCGCACACGCTCTCGGCGCACATCGAGCCGGGCGCGTAGGTGTCGGTTTGGCGGAAGATCTGGGACGGCTCCATGGTCGTCATCGTGTAGGACTCAGCGGTCGCGCCGCCGGCGCAGCAGGCGACGCGCGGGCGCCTAACGGAGGAGACCCCGTCGGAACGCAAGTAGGTGTCAACCACCGGCCGCGGTCGCAGCCGGGCGTCGGTGACTACCGCGGGACCTACAAGCCTCACCTGAAGCGGCCGTTCCATTCCGGCCGGAGTTGTGCCAAGACGGCCGACTCAAGTCGCCTTCGATCGTCCGTCCGACAGAACCGGAGTTCGACCGCGCGTCCCTGCGAAGCTGCCTCAAGCACGTTATGGTTCAGCTTGCAGTTGGTGGACTGGCCACCGACGAAGCAGTTACGCGGTTGGATTGAGCCGTAGCCGGTGGGGCCGAAGCGCCTCGAAAGATCCTCGCATTCGCCGATGTACTTGACCTGCCCAGCGACTGTGAGTGCGTACACACCCTCATGGTGAAGATCGCCAGGAATTCGGAAACGACAGAAGGGCCCCTGACCGTGCGGGTTGAGTGGCAGCCTCCTCTCGTTGCGGTAGGCGGCCTGAGGCATGTACTGGATCAGCGAACCATCGGGGCCGCGATCTGGGTCGAGAGTGGCGACGAAATAGAACCTCACACCTCCGATCTCGACCGCTTCAGGTGCAGTTCGGGGCGAGCATCCTTTGCTCGTGCCTGAGATAGGTGACTCAACCCCTCGGGTGCCCGCCGGGCGCTGCGCTGAGGGCGTTCGTGACGCTGAGACCCCTACCGGCCTCTGGCGTGCGCCTGGCGGCGATTTGGCCTGGTCGCGTAGGTTCCCGCGCTGGAAGAGCACGCCGTTCGGCAAGCCGCCCGGCAAGCTGACCCGGTAGCCGGCATCGAGCCAAGCTGCGGCGTGGCTGTGGGTCGTCGAGTTCGCCCACCAGGCGCGGTGCGTGCGCGCGCTCGCTGGCAACGGGGCTCCGATGATTCGCTGGACCTCGTCAAGCGAGAGCTCCACGCGATCGGTCCCCGATCGCCTCAGATACTCCGTGAGCGGTGCGTACCTACTCGTATTCAACATCCAGGGGCCTGGGCTCTGCCCTCTCAGGCCACCTCTGTCTCACCCAGTCTCTGCCTATCAGCGCCACCTGGCAAGCCAATCAACAGTGCCTGCCTGCGGCCAACCACTGGTTGGTTCAAGCAAGCTTACGGAGCCTGTCCAGGAGTCTGACCATGCTCATGGTGTCGAGGGCGCAGTAGCGGAGGAGGGCGTTCCTCCCCAGCGCGAAGGATCCGACTTGAAACCCTCAAGCTCAAGTTGACGCAACTCCTCGAACGCCCCTGATGCCGCTGCCTTGATCGTCCCCCAGGCGGCGGCGAAGGCCGGCAGAGCCAGGAACGCTCGGATTCCGTCGCACCAGTAGACCCAGGTTTCGTCGGAGATCCGACCAATCTTTCGGAGATAGACCTCCTGGTTCGAGAGGTCGATGTAACGATAGAACACGCCCAGGTGTGCGAGTTGCTGGTGCTCGGCCAGCGGTTGACCGAGTAGTGCCTCGGATGGGAGTTCCTTCGTAAGGTCTCGGAACTCCTTGGACAGCGAATCCTCAAAGGTAGTCGTCGCTTGGCGTTTTGTTAGTCGGACCTGATTCCAGACTAGGATGACACCTACCGCCGTGACAGCTGTGGCGACGATCTGAAGAAGGTCAAGAAGAGTCCTCATTGGCGCTCCCTGGCAGCAGGATAGCGCAGTGACTGCGGAACTACGCCAGCTCGCGGAGCCTGACCAGCAGCCTAACCATGCTCATGGTGTCGAGGGCGCAGTAGCGGAGGAGGGCGTCGCGAAGGCGCTGCTTCTCGTCGGCGGGCATGGCGTCCGCGCGGAACATCAGGCGCTCGAGCTCGACGCTCGCGGTGGCGCCTTCGGCGATTTCGAGGGCGTCGTAGGGGGAGGAAGATCGAGATTGCTTCGTCGTCCCGCCGGAGGCGGGACTCCTCGCAATGACACCAAGTGGGGACGAGATTGCCGCGTCGCCAGGCTGCGCCTGGCTCCTCGCAATGACAGGGGATTCGAGGGCGGGGGTAAGGCCCGGCCCTACGGCGGATGAACCGAGGGGGGACGAGATTGCTTCGTCGCGGGGCTCCGCCCCGCTCCTCGCAATGACACCAAGGGGGATGGGGACGAGGGCGGGGAGGACGGACTTCAGGCTGAAGCTGCCGTGGAAGTCAGGGTGGTAGACGTACTCGCGGACGATGGGCAGGGGGTCCGCGAGGCGCGCGGCGATGTCGAGGAGGTTGTCCGCCAGCTCGGGGACGGCGTCGGCGATCATCTCGATGCGGCCGCGCTCGAAGCGCGCGCTGTAGGCGACGACGGTGCGGGCGCCGCGGCAGGCCGCGACGAGCGCGCGCGCCAGCTCGGGGCGCGGGTCGCCGGGGCCGTCCGCGAGCCACTCGTGGTGGGCGATGGTGCCGTCCGGCCCTGGGCGGTCGCAGCTGAACTGCACCGGGATCTGGTCGTAGGGATGGCACCCGTCCCACACCGGGATCGCGAGCATGACCGTTTCGAAGTCGAGGAAGGCGAGCGGCTCCCGGAAGACGCGGAGGGCCTTCGCGAGCCCGGGCTCGACGATGAGCCGGCCCGTTTGGACCGCGAGCTGCTGGCGCTTCTGGATGGCGGTGAGGCCGCCGGGGGGCAGCTCGGCGATGGTCTCGAAGCCTCGGGCGATGAGGTCGGCGCCGCCGTTGGGCACCTTGTACAGGGTGCTGACGTGGTGCTCCGGCACGTCCCGCCAGCAGCGGCCCATGAACGGGCACTCGTGGGGCGTGCGGCAGTGCTCGCCGATCGGCACGTCGGGGAGGCCGCCCGCGAGCATGCGCAGCTGGCCGGCGATCAGCTCCGGCAGGGCGGGCTGCAGCGCTTCGACCTCGGCGGTGACGTCCTCGCGGACGAAGAGGTCCTCGAGGTGCGGGTAGGTGCACTCGCGGTTGAGGTGCATCAGCTCGGCGCGCGAGACGTCGAGGCCGTTCGACCGCAGCGCGTGGAGCTGGATCGCCACGTCCGGGAGGTGCTCCGGCTTGAGCCTGGTGGAGGACTTCACCTCAATGAGGTGGAAGCGATCGCCTTCGCGCTCGAGGATGTCCACCGCGGCGTACACGTCGCCCCCGGTGAAGGTGGCCTCGTAGATCGCCGGGACGCGGTAGAAGAGCAGCTCCCGGGTCCTCGAGATCCGCGTGGCGAAGGCGTCGTGCGGCAGGTCCACGAGCTCGCCGCCGGGGACGTAGGTCCGCGCGACCTCGCCCACGCGCGTGCCCTGGTCGAAGATCGCCTGCTGCGCGGGGCCGACGACGAGCTCCGGCGAGTCGGGCTCGTGCACGCGCCACCACAGCTGCTTGTGGCACTGGAGCCCGGCCGTGAACCGGGACTTGGACAGGCGGTAGGTGCCGGCCATGGGATGTAGGGCCTCCGGGCCTGGGGAGCGCTCGGATGGCGATGGGCCAGTCTAGTCCAACGGGAGCACGCGCGGAGCGCGCGCTCCACAGAGACGCCGGCCTCGATCGCGGGTTCGAGGGCGGGGGCAAGCCCCGCCCCTACATGAGACGAGACAGGGGATTCGGGGGCGGAGGTCGTCGCCGCGTCGGCCCTCACCCCGGCCCTCTCCCGCACGCGGGAGAGGGTGCACGCCAGGGCGGGGGCAAGCCCCGCCCCCAAAAGGAAGGAGGCAGCGGGTTCGAGGGCGGGGACAGGCCCCGGCGCTACTGCCGAGAGGCCAGGGCTTTCTTGACGGCGGCCTCGGCGAGGGGGGCCATGACAGCGTACCCCGCCAGGTTGGGATGCACGCCGTCGTCGCTCAGCTCGCGCCTCATGCCCCCGCGTTCGTCGGCCATCGCGCTGTAGTAGTCGAGGTAGACGGCGCCGGTTCGCGCGGCGAAGGCCTTGATGAGGGCGTTGAGCGCGACGATCTTCGGCGCCGGCTCGAGGCCGGGGCGCCAAGGGAAGTCGAGCGCCGGCAGGACCGACGCGAGGACGACCCTGATCCCGTGCGCACGCGCGAGCTCGGCCATCGAGGCCAGGTTGGCCAGCGTCATCTCCGGAGTGGACGGCCCGGTGTTGCCGGCAACGTCGTTCGTCCCCGCCAGCATCACGACGACCTTCGGCTCGAGCTCGATCACGTCCTGGTGGAAGCGCACCAGCATCTGCGGGGTCGTCTGGCCGCCGATGCCGCGGTCGACGTATGGCTGTCCCTCGAAGAATGCGGGGACGACGCGCTTCCACCCCTCGGTGATCGAGTCGCCGAAGAAGACGATGCGCTCCTCGCCGCGGCGCGGAGGCCCGAGCCGTTCGTCTTCGCCACGATACCGGTCGAGGCCGGCCCAGTCCTGCGGCGCCGGCAGAGCGCCCGACGCGGAGCGGCTGGCGGGGAGGGTCTTCCCGGTCGCGCCCGAGCGCCCGCCCATGCCGGACGAGTTGCGCGCTTTGACGTATCCCTCGGCGTAGGCGACGTCCGCCTCGTACCCGCGGACGCGCGCCAGAGCGACGTACATGTCGAACCACTCCGCCGGGTTCTGCGAGGCGTGCCGGTACGTGGCCGCCTGCTTCTTCGCCAGGGTTTCGGTGATGTCCACATAGTCGGTGGGGACGAACCGGAACGAGGTCGTGTGCGGGCCGTTCGCCGTCTCGTAGAAGTAGAGGTCGAAGGCGACGCGGGTGTCCTGGAACGCGCGCCAGGCGAGGATGCCGGACGCCTGGTGGTCGGGGTGCACGTCGAGCGGCCACGGCGCGACGACGGTGGCCGGCGTTAGCGGCAGGAGCACCTTGACCAGGTTCTCGGCGTTCGCCGCGTCGGCCGCCAGCGAGCCGTCAACCGCGCCGAAAAACTCCACCTTCGCCCCGAGGAGCGCGGCTGCGCTGCGGGACTCCTCGGCGCGGACCGCGCGCGCCTCCTCCCCGGTCTTCCGGTAGACCGCCAGCTCGCCGCCGGTCATGGCGAGGATGACGACATCCTCGCCCGCCGCAACGGTGTTGGCGATCAGGCCTCCGCACGATGCTTCCGCGTCGTCGGGGTGCGGGGCGATGACGACGACGGTTCCGGACGACGATCCGGCCGCCAGGACGAGCGCGAGGCCGATGCACAACGACAGGAGCCTGAATTTCACGCGTGACCTCCCATGCTAGGTGCTGGCGGGAACGGTAGCACCGCAGCGAGCGGGGTCAAGCCCGTTCGCGGCGGCTTGAGGCTCCCCCACCTCGCCTCCCCCGCAAGCGGGGGAGGTATCCCAAGAGGGCGCGCGCCACACTGTCGTTCACCCCCTCCGGCATGCCACACTGACGTTCACCCTCTCCCACGCGCCACACTGTCGTTCACCCCCTCCGGCATGCCACACTGACGTTCACCCTCTCCCGCGTGCCACACTGTCGTTCACCCCCTCCGGCATGCCACACTGACGTTCACCCTCTCCCGCGTGCGGGAGAGGGCCGGGGTGAGGGCGCTGGCGGCGGCTTGGAGCTCCCCACGACCACAGGCGACGTTCGGGCGGCGCGTATCATGCGGCCCGTGCATCACGACGTACCGGCCGCGGCGGGGTGACACCGTGCGCGGCGCCTCTTGCGCAGCGGTTCGCGGGGTCCG
This sequence comes from Terriglobia bacterium, assembly GCA_020073205.1. Lineage (NCBI taxonomy): Bacteria > Pseudomonadati > Acidobacteriota > Terriglobia > Terriglobia bacterium. The sequence goes on along the minus strand of JAIQFR010000135.1, from coordinate 3,461 downwards.
GCGCATCGGTCCCCGCGCCGGAGGTGACGATGGTGGCGATGGCGCTGTGTCTAGTGCTTGCCGGGCCGAGCCTCGCAGGGACGAATCCGCCCGCTGCGGGCGCTGACATGACGATCGAGTACCGCGGCTCGGCACCGGAGGGGCTGGTCGGAAACGGGCGGAGCGTGGTCAAGGTGCGGCCCGACGGGTTCGAGTTCTTCTCGGGCGGCACCGCCACCGGCCGGTTTCGCCTGGTGATCGACGGCGTCGCGCGCGAGATCGCCTCCCGCGACATCTCTGCGACGTTCTTTCCCGGCGGCGTGGAGTACCGCGCCGTGGTCGGCGGCCTCGTGGTCCGCGTGCTCCACGGTGCGACCGCCGAGACGCCGTACGCGACGGTGATCCGCGTCGAGCGCGCCACCGGCCCGGTCGCGATGGAGGTGGAGAGCCGCGGCGAGCCCGCGATCCTCCCGAGCGGCCGAATCCCGGTGACTCTCGTGGACGGGGAGGGGACGGTCATCGTGGCGGCGGGGCCGGGCGCGGCGCCGACGTCGTACGAGGACGCCAGGCGCCGCTTCGAGGAGCCGTACGTCGGAGGACTGCAGCTCGAGACGCCGGCGCACGCAATCGACCGCGCCGTCCGGTTCAACCGCTTCCTGCTCGACCTCGGCTTCGACGGCCGCCTGCACGTGTGCGAGATCTTCCGCTGGCGCGACGTCTGGTCGCGGGATCTCGGGTCGGGGCTCGCCCCCGGCGCGATGATCGGCGGACGCTTCGCGGCGGCCCGCACGACGATCGAGTACGACCTCCGCCGCTACGCCGCGGCGAACCCGAAGGGCCTGAAGGTGACGGAGGATCCCTCCCAGGGAGGCTCGGCGGAGGGCACCGCGTGGCTGACCCGGGCCGTGTGGCGCTACTACGTCCTCACGGGTGATAAGGCGTTTCTCGCCGCCGCCGAACGCACGCTGCGGCCGTGGGTCGAGGCGTGGATCGACCGCGACCCCGCCGAGACCGGTCTGCTGGTCGACGTCACCGAGTGGATGGACCACTCGCGCTTCTTCCTCTTCCCGGACGGTGCGCGGGTGCTCTACTCCAACGTGCTCTTCGCCGAACTGCTCGGCACGTTCTCCACGATCGAGCGCACGCTGGGCGACCCGGCCGCGGCACGCCGGCTCGAGGGTGTGCAGGCCCGTTTCGTTCGCGGGATCAATGCGGTCCTGTGGAACGACGCGACCGGCGAGTACGACAACCTCTCGCTCTGGGGCCGGCGCGACGAGCGTTCGTCCTCCGGGGAGAACGCGCTCGCCGTCCTTTGCGGCGTGGCGCCCGCCGACCGGGCGACGCGCGCCCTGGCCGCGGTGCGCGCGAGGAACTGGCGGCCGGCCGGCTCGGTCACGATCGCGCCGCCGATGACGCACGTCGACGAGCGCAACGACCACAACTTCAAGGTGTGGCCGTGGTGGAACGCGGTCGAGGCGCGGGCAAGGCTGCGGACCGGCGACATCGACGGCGGGATTCACCTCCTGGAGAGGTGCGCGGCGACGCTGGAGGACGAGCACTACCCCGGGCTCATCGAGGAGCTGGTGACGCCGGAGGGCGTCAGCGAAGGGGGCCACGCGTTCCTGAGCGCCGCCGGTTCGTTCCTCGATGGCATCTTCGAGGGTCTCCTGGGCATCGAGGTCCTCGAGCCCGGCTGCGTCCGGCTCCGCGTGTCGCCCAACGTGCCGGCAAGCTGGACGAGCTGGCGGGCGCAGGTGCCGCTGCCGGAGGGCGATCTGTTCCTGACCTTCGCCGACGGCCGGCTCCTCATCCGCGTGACGGATCCCCGCGTGAAACTGATCGAAGCGCCGGGGGCCGCCAGGGTCGAAGGCGCGCAGCGTGCGACCCTGTCCGGACCTCGTCTGCCGGAGCCGGCGGAATGGACGGCCCCGGAGGCTGTGCCTGTGCCGGCGCTCCGGCAGCGAAACGCGGCGACGTTCTTCGAGGAGGGGATCCCGGCTGCGTCCCTGCCCGGCCTCCCGGGGCGCCGCGTGTCGGCTGAGGATCTCGCCCGCCTTGATCCGGCCGACGTCGGCGCGCTGGTCGTCGCCGGCAACGCGTTGCCGCGCAGGACCCGGAGCGGGAGCGATCTCCAGCCCGCGCTGGCGCGGTTCCTCGATCGCGGGGGCGCCCTCGTCTTCTACGGCGCGACCATGCAGGACCGCGGCACGATGGGGGAGACCGGCGGCGTGATCGACTGGTACGAGTTCCGCCCGGTCGCCCGGTTCCAGACCGTGACCGAATGGAAACTGAGGCCTTCGAACGACGGCCCGGGCGTCGCGCGGGAGAGCGAGCGGGGGATGCGGGAAGGCTGGTTCCGCCCCGACCTCCCCGACGCCGACTGGACCGACGTGAAGGTGCCATCGTGGTGGGAGGACCACCTCGGCGCGTCGTACGACGGCTGGGGGTGGTATCGGGCGCATGTCCGGCTTCCGGCGGGCGCCATTGGGGCGACGGTCGTGGTGAACGCCGGCAAGATCGACGACGACGAGTGGACCTACGTGAACGGCGTCATGATCGGCAGTACGCGCGGTGCCCAAAGGGTCCGGCACTACGAGATCAAGCCCGGCGATCCGGCCTATGCCGCGCTGAACTTCGGCGGCGACAACGTCGTCGCGATCCAGGTGCTCGACGGCGGGGGAGCCGGGGGGATGTGGGCGGGCGTTCCGGGGATCGGCCCGATGACCGGCACGCTGGCGTGGACGCCCGTCAGCCCGGTCGAGGGCGCGGCGATCGACCAGCCGGTGCGGCATGGGGTGGTGTCGTGGGGACCGGGCGGCGCCTTCTTCAACTCGTGGGAGACGTCGCGCGGAGCGTTCGGGTTCAGGATCGACGGGCACGGCGTGGAGTTTTCGGGCCCGCTTGGCGCCCTTGGGTCCCTCGACATCGACGTGCATGAGGCCTTCACCGATTTTGCGGTCAGCCGGCCGTGGATCTTCCAGCCGCTGGCGTTCACCGAGACGCACCGGAAGCTCCTCTTCCCGGACCACGGTGAGCACTACCCGTGCGCGGCGCGAGTGGTCAACCGGGAGACCGGGGGGGAGATCGTGCTCATCCCTGCATCGGTCGCGCGGACCCCTGCCGGCTCCGCGGTGCTGGAGAGCTTGCGGATCAGGTCCGAGAGCACGCGCTGAACCCCGGCACTGCGAGGCGCCGTCGTCTTGGCAGCATCGCGAGCCCTGCCGGAGCAACGACAATCATTTCCCCTGTCCTTGCGAGCGAGTATGGGCACGTCCTTCCGCCTTCCTTGTCATTGCGAGCGAAGCGAAGCAATCTCGAGGTCTAAGGAGGGCGGCCCCCCTCCTCGTGCTCGCGTTCTGGCGGGACGGGTTCGTGTGTCTCACGCTGCTGCCGGTGCTGGCGCTGGTGCGCCCGCGGTTGCTCCGGTTCGAGCGGCGCAATCTCCCCTACCTCGTCCTCTACGGACTCATGCTCGCGACGTT
>JAIQFR010000134.1 GCA_020073205.1 Terriglobia bacterium | reverse complement strand
GGAACCGACATCCGCCGCGCGCTGGAGGTGCTGCGGCGCGTGGTGACGAAGCGGGCCGTGCTGTTCCTGGTCTCGGACTTCCAGGATCGCGGCTACGAGCGGACGCTCCGGGTGCTCGCGAAGAAGCACGACGTGATCGCGATCTCGGTGTCCGACCCGAGGGAGGCCGCTCTCCCGGAGGTCGGGCTCGTGGCGGCCGAGGATCCGGAGACCGGGGCGGCCGTGCTGGTGGACGCCGGCAGCGCGAGGGTGCGTCACGCGTACGCCGCCCGCGCGGCCTCGCTCCGGCAGGCGACCGTGGCGGCGCTCAAGAGCGCCGGGGTCGAGCTCCTGGACCTCTCGACCGGCGAGCCCTACGACCTCCCGCTGGTGCGCTTCTTCCGCGAGCGCGCCCGGCGCGTCGCGCGAGGGGGAGGCTAGCGTGCGGGCCGGGATCGTCCTCGCGCTCCTCGCGCTCCCGCTCGCGAGGGTCGCCGCGGGTGCCTCGGGCGAGCCGTCGGGCACCGCGGTGCTCCGGGTTTCGCCGGTCGTCGCGACCGTGGGGGACCGTCTCGACGCGGTGATCGAGGTGACCGTCCCCGCGGGGACCCGCGTGGAGCGGCCCTCCGCCGAGGGCGACCTCGGCTCGTTCAAGGTCTTCGAGCCCACCTGGGAGGGGCCGGTCGCGGCCGGGGGGAGCGAGCGCTACACCTTGAAGGCGCGCCTGGCCGCGTACAAGACCGGCTCGCTCGAGATCCCGCCGTTCGAGGTGCGGGTGGAGGGGCCCGGCGGCGCGTCGGTCCTCAAGACCGAGCCGGCCAAGGTGGAGATCAGGAGCGTCCTCGACAAGAAGGACGCCGCGGCGCAGGACAAGCCGCCCATCGCCGATCTCAAGCCGCCCGCCTCCCTCCCCGCGTACTACCGGCCGCTCTACGTCGCGCTCAGCCTCCTCGCCGCACTTCTCGCCGCCGCCGCCGCGGCGTGGTGGATCCAACGCCGGCTCGCTCCGAGGCTAAGGGCGGTGGCGGCGCCGGAGGATCCCTTCAGGCGGCTCCCTCCGCACGTCTGGGCGTACGCGGAGCTGAAGCGGCTCCTGGAGCGCCGGCTGGCCGACGAGGGGGAGGTCGCGCTGTTCTTCACCGAGCTGTCGAGGATCCTCAAGCTCTACCTCGGGGGGCGCTACCGGGTGCCGCTGATGGAGCAGACCACCGACGAGATTCCCGTCTTGCTGAAGGAGGCCGGGGCGCCGCAGGACGCGATCCGGCCCGCCCGCGAGCTGCTGCGACGGGCCGACGGCGTCAAGTTCGCCCGCGAGGTCGCGGACCCCGGCCGGTGCCGTGCCTCGGTGGAGGAGGCCTACCGGATCGTGGACGCCACACGGCCCGCGGAGGAGCCGGAAGCGGCCGAAAAGGAGGGGGCGGCCTGATGTCGAGGTTCGCCGCTCCGTGGGCCCTCGCTCTGCTGCCGGTGGCGATCGTGGCCGCCTGGTGGATGGCGCGGGGCAAGACGCGTCGCGTCGCGCGGCTTCGGCTTCCCGGCGTGGCGGAGCTCACGCCGATCGCCGGAAGCGCCTGGGTGCGCGTCGATCGCGCGCTTCCCTGGGTCCGGGGGGGGGTTCTGGTCCTCCTGGTCCTGGCCCTCGCCCGCCCGCAGTCCGGGACCCGCTTGGAGACCGAGAACACGGAGGGAGTGGACATCGTCGTCGCCCTGGACATCTCGGGGTCGATGCGGTGCGAGGACTTCCGGCCGCTCAACCGGCTGGCGGTGGCCAAGAAGACGGTGGAGGAGTTCGCCGACGGGCGCCCGGCCGATCGGATCGGCCTCGTGGTGTTCTCCGCGATCGCGACGACCCGCTGCCCCCTCACCCTCGACCACGCGATGCTGCGGAGCTTTCTCGACGACGTGGACTTCACGCCGCAGGAAGAGGACGGGACCGCCATCGGCCTCGGCGTGGCGACCGCGGTCAACCGGCTGAGGACCTCCCCCGCGCGGAGCAAGGTGATCGTGCTGGTCACCGACGGGCGGAACAACCGCGGCCAGGTCGGCCCCGAGGCGGCGGCCGACGCGGCGAAGGCCCTCGGCGTGCGGGTGTACACGGTGGGGGTCGGGACCGAGGGAGAGGCCCCTTACCCGGCGTACGACGGCCCGCTCGGCAAGCGATACGTGATGCTGCGGGAGGACCTCGACGAGCCGCTCCTCAAGAAGGTCGCGCTGGCGACCGGAGGCGCCTACTTCCGCGCCGCGGATCCGCAGGCGTTGCGGGAGGTGTTCGCGAGGATCGACTCGCTCGAGAAGACCCGGATCGAGAGCCGCGTCAGGGTGCTGTACACCGAGCTGTTCCCGCTCGCCCTCCTTCCCGCCGGCCTGATGTTCCTCGGGGAGGCGCTGCTGCTCGCCACCAGGCTCAGGAGGATCCCCTGATGCGGTTCGCCGATCCGTGGGTCCTCGCGCTGCTCCTGCTGGTCCCGGCGGGAGGTGCGATCGCGGCGTTTTTCGCCGTGCTCCGCCGGAAGGCGCTGGTGCGGTTCGCGGGTGGCGTGCCTCAGGCCGCGAGGTTCCTCGACCAGGTGAGCCCGCATCGGCGAGCGATCCGCGTGCTCCTCCTGCTCCTGGGAGCGGCCGCGGGAATCCTCGCGGCGGCCCGGCCCCAATGGGGGACGCGGCTCGAGCCGGTCACCCGGAAGGGGGTGGACGTCGTGGTCGCCGTCGACACCTCGCTCAGCATGGCGGCCCAGGATGCCCCGCCCGATCGGCTGCGCCAGGCGAAGCACGCCGCGGATGCCCTCGTACGCCGGCTCGCGGGGAATCGGGTCGGCCTCGTGACGTTCGCGGGGAAGGCGACGATCGCCTGTCCCCTCACCCTCGACAGCGACGCGGTGCGGCTGTTCCTCGACGCGGTGGACGTGAACTCGGTCTCGTTCCGGGGGACCGGGATCGCGAAGGCGGCGGAGGTCGCGGTGCGGGCGTTCGGCGCGGGGCCTCCGTCCTCCAAGGAGGTTCGGGGAAGAGCGCTGGTGCTCTTCAGCGACGGCGAGGATCACGAAGGGGGGATCGAGGACGCCGCCAAGGCGCTCGAGCGGTCCGGCGTCCGCGTGTTCGCGGTCGGCTGCGGAACGAGGCGCGGTGCTCCCGTCCCCGAAGGCGGCGAGGGAGGAGGATCGTCCTCGTACAAGAAGGACCGGGAGGGTAAGCTCGTGACGAGCCGTCTGAGCGACGAGACGCTGGGGAAGCTCACCCTCGCCACCGGAGGCCGCTACTTCGACGCGACCCCGTCGGAAGCGGAGGTCGAGGAGATCGCGAAGGCGATCTCCGCGATGGATGCCCGCGAGTTCGGGACGCTCATGCGGGCGCGGTACGAGGAGCGGTTCCAGATCCCCCTGGCGCTCGCCTTCGCGGCGCTGCTGGCGGGAACGCTGTTGCCCGACCGGCGGCGAGTGGCGGGAGCGTGGTGGCGCAGGGCACGGGAGGAAAGGACATGATGCACTCGGTGGTCGCGGCGGTGGCGCTGGCCGCGCTCTCCCTCCCGATCGGGGGCGCGGCCCACCGGAAGGCGGAGGACGGGAACCGGAAGTACGAGGAGAAGGCGTACGACGACGCCCTGCGCGCTTACACGGAGGCGCAGGTCGCCGCCCCCGAGGCCCCGGAGCTTCACTACGACATCGGGAACGTCCTCTACCGGCAGCAGAACTTCGAGGGTGCGGCGGAGGAGTTCTCGCGAGCCCTGCTGTCGGCGCCGCCGACCCTGTCCCCCTCGGTGGCGTACAACCTGGGGAACGCGCTCTACCGAATGGAGAAGTACGACGACGCGGCGAAGGCGTACCGGCGGACTCTGGAGGCCATCCCGAGCGATCGGGACGCCAAGCGGAACCTGGAGCTGTCGCTTCGCGCCGCCGAGCAGAAGGAGCAGCAGAAGAAGAACCCGCAGCAGAAGAAAGACCCGAAGCAAGAGCAGAACAAGGACCCGAAGCAGCAGCAGCAGCAGCAGAAACCGTCTTCCGGCGACGACCAGCGGAAGGACGAGAAACAGCAGGCGCCGGAGCCGAAGCCGGGAGAGAACCGCAAGCCGTCCGAGAAGGAGCGCCAGCCGGCGGGCGGGATGAGCCCCGAGGACGCGCGGAGCCTTCTCGACTCGCTGGGGGAGCAGGAGAAGGCGGCCCTGAGGAAGCAGGCGGAGCGCCGCGTGCGGCAGGAGGAGCAGGGACCGGAGGAGGACTGGTGAGGCGGCGCGTCTCGTCGTCGGTGCTCGCACTCCTCGCGGTGCTCGCCGGGCTCGGCGCCCGGGCGGCGGGCGACGTCAAGGTGCGGGCATTCGTCGAGCCCACGGGACGGGCCGTCGACACCGAGCCCCTCACCCTCGTGATCGCGGTGGAGGGCAGCGACCTTCCGGACGTCTCGATCCGCGACTTGCCCCGGCTCCTCAATCTCCGCGTGCTGAACGGGCCGAACAAGTCGACCAGCACGTCCTTCGAGATGCAGGGGATGCAGATCCGCCGCTCCTCGAGCGTGACGCTTCGATACACGCTGCTGCCCGAGGGTCCCGGACCCGCCGAGATCCCGCCCGTCGACGTCGTGCTCGGCTCCGAGGTCCGCCGCACCGACGCGATCCGGCTCGTGGTGGAGCGCGGGGTGGCCGGGGCACCGCCCGGCAGGGAGCGACGGACCCGGCCCGGCAGGGTGGACGGTGGCCGCGAAATCGCGGGCGCCGGCGCGGTGTTCCTCAAGGCGGAGATGGGCGCCCCGGAAGTGTGGGTGCACCAGCCGGTCCCGCTCACGGTCACCCTCTACGCGGCGGGCGTCGACATCCGCAGCTTCTCCTGGATGGGATTTCCGTCGTTCTCGAACTTCTGGGCGGAGGAGGTCCCGACGGACGCCAACACCGAGCGGTACCAGACGGAGATCGGGGGGGGGAGATACAACGCCTATCCCGTGCTTCGGCGGATCCTGATCCCGACCGCGCCCGGTGAGGTCACGATCGATCCTTTCGGCGCGCAGCTGCAGGTGCGGCGGACGACCGGCGACCTCTTCGAGGATTTCTTCACCGGCGGCGGCACCGGCATGCTCGTCCGGAAGACCGAGCCGATCCGCCTCAGGGTCCGCCCGTTGCCCGAGGCGGGGAAGCCTGCCGATTTCGGCGGCGCGGTGGGGTCCTTCAAGCTCCGGGCGGCGCTCGACCGCACGGACGCGCAGGTGAACGATGCGGTGGCCCTCAAGGTCACGGTCGAGGGGGACGGCTCCCTCGAGGCCGCCGGGGCGCCGCGGCTCGATGCGCCGGCGGATCTCAAGGTCTTCGAGCCCAAGGTCACCGACTCCGTCACCACGACCGGAGGGAAGCTCCGATCGGTGAGGACCTGGGAATGGGTGCTGGTCCCGCTGGCTCCCGGGGACGTGCGGATTCCGGCGGTGAGGTTCCCGTACTTCGACCCGACGGCCGCGGTCTACCGGGAAGCTCGCGCCGAGCCGATGCTCCTCGCGGTGCGGAGGAGCGACCGCCCCGCGGAGGGGCCGGTGGCGCGTGGCGCGGTCGAGGCCCAGCGAAGGGACATCGCGTTCATCAAGCCGCTCCGAGGGAGGCTCGCGATCGGGCGCTCGAGCCTCGACCGGGGCGCGCCGTTCATGGCGCTGGTCCTGCTGCCGCTGTTCCTCTCTCCCGTGTGGATCGGCGTCGCGCGATACAGGGCGCGGCTGTCGCAGGACCGCGGCCTCGTTCGGGGGAGGCGAGCGCGAGCGGCGGCCCGGAAGCGTTTTCACGCCGCGGAGCGAGGGATCGGCGGCTCCGACGTGGCCGCGTTTCACGAGGCGGTCGCCCGGGCCCTCGTGGAGTACGTCGCCGACCGCTTCGACCGGTCACCGGCGGGGCTCACGTACGACGTGGCCGACGAGCTGCTCGCGGCGAGGGGGATCGATCTCGCGGCGCGGCGCAGGTTCCGGAGCTGCCTCGAGGCCTGCGACTTCGCCCGATTCGTGCCCGACGCCGGCACGTCGTCGCGCGAGACGGAGATCCTGAAGGAGGCCCGGGAGATCGTGGACCTCCTGGAGGGCGAGCTTTGAACCGGGCGATCCGTGCCGCCGCGCTGGTACTGGCGCTCGCGCTGTCCGCGCGGGTGCCGGCGCGTGGCGAGACGCCCGAGGAGACGTTCTCCCGCGGGAATGCCGCGTTCGAGAAGGGGCGCTACGACGAGGCGGCGGAGGCCTACCGCACGGTCCTCCGGTACGGGATCAAGGACGCTCGGGTGGAATACAACGTCGGCTGTGCCGCGTTCCGCCTCGGCCAGCTCGGCGAGGCGATCCTCCACTTCGAGCGGGCGCGGCGGCTCGCCCCGACGGACCCGGACGTGCGGGCGAACCTGGAATTCGCGCGCTCCCGATGCTACGACCGGGTCGAGGCGCCGGAGACCGCGGGACCGATCCGGATGGTGAGGACGGTTCAGGACACCGTCGGACCCGGCCGGCAGGCTGCGGCGGTGGTCCTTCTCGTCTGGCTCGTCGCGGGGCTCGTCGCGTGGCGATCGTCGCGCCCCGGCGGATGGAACGCCGCCCAAGGGTGGGTCCTGGCCGGGCTGCTGCTCCTGCTGGCCGTGGCCGCCGCGTCGTGGCTCGCAACAAGGGATCGCCTCGAGGGAGTCCAGATGGCCGTGGTCCTGAAGCCGTCGGCCGAGGTCCGCGCGGGGCCGGGTGAGAGCAACGCGGTCCTGTTCACGGTCCACGAAGGACTCACGATCGAGGTCCGATCCGAGCGGCAGGACTGGGTCCAGGTGAGCCTTCCGAACGGCCTCAACGGCTGGGTGCCCGAGGAGGCGGTGGGGAAGGTGTGACGCGCGCCGACCTCCCCGGCGCGCAGGCGGGAGTGTACGTGCACTTCCCGTTCTGCGCCGCCAGGTGCGCGTACTGCGATTTCGCCGCGCTCGCCGGCGAGGACGACAGGATCGAGGCCTACCTCGCCGCGCTCGAGCGGGAGGTCGCGCGCTTCCAGCCCGCCGCCCCGCGCACCGCCGACACCGTGTACCTCGGTGGGGGAACCCCGTCGAGGATGAGCGGCGCCGAGGTCCGCCGGGTGCTCGGCGCGGTGAAGGATCGCTTCGAGCTGGCGGAGGACGCGGAGGTCACCCTCGAGGGGAATCCCGAGAGTCTCGTGGCGGACCGGCTCGAGACCTACCGCGACGCCGGCGTGAACCGGGTGGTCGTGGGGATCCAATCCCTGGACGACCGCGTGCTCGCCGGGGTGGGACGGATCCACGATGCCCGCACCGCGGTCGAAGCGGTGGAGCGATCGCGGGCCGCGGGGTTCCGCTCGGTGGGAATCGACCTCATCGCGGGACTGCCGGGAGAGGATCTCCGGTCCTGGGGTCGAACGGTCCGCGCGGCGGCGGCGCTCCTCCCCGACCATGTCTCGATGTACCTGCTCGAGACCGACAAGGACACGCCGCTGTCCCGCTCGCTCCGGGCCGGAAGCACCCAGGTCGCCGACGACGACGCCCTCGCTCGAGCCTACGAGGAGGGCGCCGACGCTCTCGAGGCCGCGGGACTTCCGGCCTACGAGATCTCGAACTTCGCGCGCGCGGGCCACGAGAGCCGGCACAATCTCAAGTATTGGACCGACGCCCCGTACGCGGGATTCGGGCTGGGAGCGCACGGCTACGTCGCCGGCGAGCGGCGGGCCAACGTGCGCGATCTCGGCGCCTACCTCGAGCGGCTCGACGCCGGCCGGGACCCGGTGGAGGCCTTGGAGGCGTACGATACCGGGCGGAGGGCGGCGGAGGCGCTGATCATGGGTCTCAGGCTCGTCGAGGGGATCGACCTCGGGGCGGTGAGCGCGCGCTACGGGATCGATCTCGACGCGAGACACCGCGAGGCCTGGGAGCGCGCCGAGGCGGCGGGCCTCTTGGAGCGGGACGGCCACCGCGCGCGACTGACCCTTTGGGGGCGCCTGCGGTGCAACGAGCTGTTCGCCGAGCTGATCTGAGGACGTGCGGGGGCGTTCGGAGAACGACATGAGCGACGCGGAGTTCGTGGACCTCAGGAGCGACACCGTGACCCGGCCGACGCCGGAGATGCGGCGCGCGATGGGCTCCGCGGAAGTCGGAGACGACGTCTACGGCGAGGATAGGACGATGCGCCGGCTCGAGGACGAGGCGGCGGCGCGGGTCGGACACGAGGCGGCGCTCTTCGTGCCCACCGGGACCATGGGGAACCAGATCGCGATCCACCTCCTGACCCGGCCCGGGACGGACGTGATCGTGGAGGCGGGGAGCCACGTCTACAACTACGAGCTGGGCGCGATGGCCGCCTGGTCGGGGGCGATGCCGCGAGTCCTCCAGGGCGCGGGCGGCCTCCTGGACCCCGAAGCGGTCGCTGCGGCCGCCGCGCCCGGGCCGTACTACATGGCGCGCGCGTCCCTCCTGATCCTCGAGAACACGCACAACCACGCCGGGGGCGTGGTCCTTCCCGGCGGTCGCAAGGAGGCGCTCCTCGGCGTCGCCCGCGCGCGCGGTCTCGCCGCGCACCTCGACGGAGCGCGGATCTTCAACGCGGCGGCGGCGCTGGGCGCTCCCGCGGCGGAACTCGCCCGCGGATTCGACACGGTGATGTTCTGCCTCTCGAAGGGCCTGGGGGCACCCGTGGGGTCGCTGCTGTGCGGAAGCCGAGGCCTCGTCGCGGACGCCCGGGTGGTCCGGAAGCGCATGGGCGGCGCCATGCGACAGGCCGGCATCCTCGCGGCGGCGGGCCTCGTGGCGCTCGAGAGGCACGTCGGCCGGCTTGAGGAAGACCACCATCGAGCGGCGCGCCTGGCCTCGGTTCTCGCGGATCTCCCGTCGTTCCGCATCGACGCGGGGGCGGTCCGAACGAACATCGTCATCGCGGAAGTGTCTCCTCCCGCGACGGCGGAAGGCGTGCTCGCGGGGCTCAAGGAGCGGGGAGTCCTGGCGGGCGGCATGGGACCCGGCCGGGTCCGCTTCGTGACCCACCTCGACGTGGACGATCGGGGGCTGGAGCGGGCGGTGTCGGCGTTGCGGGAGGTGGGAAAGAAGGGGTGAATGGCGATCCGACGCCACGCACGCCGGCTCTCCGGCCCGCCTCGACCTGAGCCGGTCGTCTTCGTATAATCACCGCAATCGGCCGACTTCACCGAAAGGGGGAGAGCGTGGATTTCGGATTCACCGACGACCAGCAGATGCTCCGCCGGACCGTGCGCGAGTTCGCGGAGTCCGAGATCGCGCCCCACGTCCGCCACCTCGACGAGGCCCAGGAGTTTCCGCGGGAGATCCTGAAGAAGGCCGGAGATCTCGGTCTCATGGGGATCATCTTCCCGGACGAGTACGGGGGCGCGGCTCTCGGGTACACCGAGTACGTGATCGCGGTCGAGGAGCTGTCGCGAGTGGACGGGTCGGTCGGGATCTCGGTCGCGGCTCACAACTCGCTCTGCGCGAACCACATCTTCCAGTACGGCACCGGCGAGCAGAAGCGGAGGTTCCTCGGTCCGCTCCTGTCGGGCCAGTGGATCGGCGCGTGGAGCCTGACCGAGCCCACCGCCGGCTCCGACGCGGCCGGGACGCGGTCCGTCGCGAAAGCGGTCCCCGAAGGCTGGGTGCTGAACGGCTCCAAGACCTTCACCACCCACGGCTCCGTGGGGGACGTCACGGTGGTCTTCGCGGTGTCCGATCCCGAGCAGGGCAAGCAGGGGATCTCGGCGTTCGTGATCCCGAAGGGGACGCCGGGGTTCCGGCCGGGCCGCAAGGAGGACAAGATGGGCCTCCGCGCCTCGGACACCTCCGAGGTGATCATGGACGACTGCCGCGTCGGGCCCGACGGGTTCGTTCGAGGGGCTGGGTCGTGAAGGTGTCGAGAACTGGAAGTCGGGCAACATCCGCGAGGCGCTCGCGCGGTTCTTTGCCGCGCGAACCCGTACGCCGACGGGGGCTCAAGAACGGGTGAGCCGACAGAAGGCGCTCCTCGGGATGGCCGTCGCGGC
>JAIQFR010000133.1 GCA_020073205.1 Terriglobia bacterium | reverse complement strand
CGGTGGCGAAGTACCGCGAGGAGCTGAAGATCCCGGCGTCCAGCAGCCGGAAAGAGGCCTTCCGTTGAGCCTCCCGATTCCCTCGGAGGAGACGATGAAGATCGACATCACCGGCCGACAGATAGAGATCACCCCCGCCCTGCGGGACTTCACCGTGGAGAAGCTCCGGAAACTGGAGAAGCTCCTCGACGGACCTCTCGACGTTCACGTCGTGCTCGCGGTGGAGAAGCACCGCCACCTCGCCGAGATCCAGGTGAAGTCGCGGACCGCCGTGCTGTCGGGGGCCGAGGAGACCGGCGATCTCTACGCCTCCATCGCCGAGGTGGCGGACAAGCTCGAACGGCAGGCGCTGAAGCACAAGGAGAAGGTCACCGAGAAGAAGCGGCGCGAGGGAACGCGGGTGCCCGAGGCGGTGGCGGCGCTGGAGTCGCAGAACATGCCCCCGGGCGGAGACGGCCTGCGCGACGAGCTTCCGACCCGGGTCCTCGAGAGCCGGCGGTACCGACTGAAGCCGCTGTCCGCCGAGGACGCGGTGATGGAGCTCGAGGCCACCGGCGAGGACATCCTCGTGTACCGGGACGCCCGAAGCTACCGGGTCAACGTCGTCTACCGCCGGAAGGACGGGCACTTCGGGCTCGTCGACCCGGAGTTCTGAGGCGGACGTCTCGCCCGGGCGGCGTCCCCCGTCGCTTGATTCCTTGCGGGGTCCCTGGTAGCTTTTGATTTCGCGCGACCTCGGGGTGGTGTGCTTGCCCGCGTGCCGGGCACGTCCCGGCCCGGCGGCCTCGGCGCCGTGCGTTTCTCCGCGGGACGCCCGCGCCGCGCCGGCAGGCCGCGGTGGAGAATCTCCTCCGATGAATGAATCGAGCGGCGACAAGGCGAGCGGAAACCCCGGGCCTCGTCCCGGCACGAGCCGCGAGGCGTGGGAGCGACGGACGCTTCGGCCGGCGCTGGACGGTCCCGGAGAGCGGGACGCCGAGTTCACCACGGTCTCCGGGATGCCCATCGAGCGGCTCTACGGCCCCGAGGATCTCACCCCGGGCTGGAGGCCCGAGGAGCACCTGGGCTACCCCGGCGAGTATCCGTTCACCCGCGGGATCCACCCCACGATGTACCGCGGCCGTCTGTGGACCATGCGGCAGTTCGCCGGCTTCGGCTCGGCGGAGCAGACCAATCGGCGATTCAAGTACCTCCTGGAGCACGGCCAGACGGGACTGTCCGTCGCCTTCGATCTCCCGACCCTGATGGGAAGGGACAGCGACGACGGGATGTCCCACGGCGAGGTGGGAAAGGAGGGCGTCGCGGTCGACACGCTGAGGGACATGGAGGCGCTCTTCGAGGGAATCCCGCTGGAGCGGGTTTCCACGTCGATGACCATCAACGCCCCCGCCGCGGTCCTCTTCGCGATGTATCTGGCGGTCGCGGAGCAGCAGGGGGTCCCGTTCGAGCGACTCACGGGAACGCTCCAAAACGACATCCTGAAGGAGTACATCGCCCAGAAGGAGTGGATCTATCCGCCGAAGCCGAGCTTGAGGATCATCACGGACCTGATGGCGTTCTGCGCCCGGAACGTGCCGCGATGGAACACGATCTCGATCTCCGGCTACCACATCCGCGAGGCGGGATCGACGGCGGCGCAGGAGCTGGCCTTCACCCTCGCCGACGGGATCGGCTACATCGAGGCCGGCGTCGAGGCGGGTCTCGACGTCGACGAGTTCGCCCCCCGACTCTCCTTCTTCTTCAACTCGCACAACGACTTCTTCGAGGAGATCGCCAAGATGCGCGCCGCCCGCCGCCTGTGGGCACGGATCGTGCGCGAGCGGTTCGGCGCGAAGAGCCCGCGCTCGTGGGTCTGTCGATTCCACACGCAGACCGCCGGATGCTCGCTCACCGCGCAGCAGCCGTACAACAACGTCGTCCGCGTGACGGTGCAGGCGCTGGCGGCGATCCTCGGCGGGACGCAGTCGCTGCACACGAATTCGCTGGACGAGACGCTGGCGCTCCCGAGCGAGGAATCGGTGACGCTCGCGCTCCGCACCCAGCAGATCCTGGCCGAGGAGTCCGGCGTCACGAACACGGTGGACCCGCTGGGCGGATCCTACTTCGTCGAGGCGCTGACCGATCGGATGGAGCGGGAGGCGGCGGCCTACATCGACCGGATCGACACTCTCGGCGGGATCGTGGCCGCCATCGAGGCCGGCTTCCCGCAGAAGGAGATCGCGGACGCCTCGTACCGCTACCAGCGCGAGGTCGACGACCGCGTCAAGACGGTCGTGGGGGTCAACAAGCACACGATGCGCCCGACCGCCCTCCCCGAAACCCTCAAGATCGGCGAAGAGGTGGAGGGGGAGCAGCTCGCCCGCCTCCGCGGCGTCAAGGGGACGCGGGACGCCGGCGTCGTCGCCGACGCCCTCGACGCCCTGGCTCGCGCCGCGACGGGAGGAGAGAACCTGCTCCCCGGGATGCTGAGGGCGGTGCGGGTCTACGCGACCGTCGGCGAGATCTGCGACTCCCTGGTCCCCGCGTTCGGCAGGTACCGAGAGGTTCCGGTGCTCTAGGTGTCGATTCGCCTCGGCGCGGCCGCACGGCCGCGGCGGGGGGCGAGGAAGGACGTGAGCGAGGGACAGAGGCTCAGGTTGCTCGTGGGGAAGGTCGGGTTGGACGGGCACGACCGAGGCGCGAAGATCATCGCCCGGGCGTTCCGTGACGCGGGGTTCGAGGTGATCTACACCGGCCTCCACCAGTCCCCGGAGATGGTGGTCAACACCGCCATCCAGGAGGACGTGGACGGCGTGGCGCTCTCGGTCCTTTCCGGCGCTCACAACTACCTGTTCCCGCGCGTGATCGAGCTGCTGCGGGAGCGCGGCGCCGGCGACATCGCCGTCTTCGGAGGAGGCATCGTCCCGGAGCAGGACATTCCCGCGCTCAGGGCCGCGGGAGTCCGCGAGATCTTCACCCCGGGCACGACCACCGATCAGGCGGTGACCTGGGTCAAGGACCACATCCGTCCGCGGAAGCTCTAGGAGGGACGCGAGCGGCGCCGGCGCTCCAGGAGGGCGAACGATGAGCAGGACGATCCTGTTGGCCGACGACAGCGTCACCATCCGAAAGGTGGTCGAGCTCACCTTCGGCGACACGGACTTCCGCGTGGAGGCGGTGGAATCGGGGAGGGAGGCGCTGGAGCGCCTCGACACGCTGAAGCCCGACATCATCCTGGCGGATGTCGTGATGCCCGGCCCCACGGGGTACGAGATCTGCAAGCGGGTCAAGGCGTCCTCGCGCCCGGTGCCGGTGCTCCTCCTCGCCGGGACGTTCGAGCCTTTTGACCCGGACCGCGCCCGGGAGTGCGGCGCCGACGGCCACCTCGTCAAGCCGTTCGAGTCGAGGACGCTGGTGCAGCGGGTCGAACACCTTCTGGCTCGAGGGCCGCGATCGCTCGCGCCACGGGTCGAGCCCGCGGAGGACTTGGAGCTCGAAGCGGTTCTCGACGATCTGGCTGCGCGGGACATGGCCTCCGCGCCGGTGCCCTCCATCCCGCCCGAGGCGGAGGAGACCCCCTGGGCGGCCTCGTCCCCGGCCGTGGAGCCGGAGGCGGCGGCGCGCGAGGAACTGCACGGCGCGGTGTTCGACGCGCCCGAGACGCCCGCGGTCCCCACGACCCCGACGCCTCTCTGGGCCCTCGAGGCGGTCGCGACGTCGTTCGAGCCCGGGGCGACCTCCGCCGGCGCGGCGGAGGCGCCGGCCTTGCCGCCTCCGACGCTCGAGGCCCCCACCGGCCGCACCGCGCTGTCCCCGGAGGAGATCGAAGCCATCGCCCGCGCCGTCGTCGAGCGGCTCGGGGGCGAGGCGCTCCGCGAGGTCGCGTGGGAGGTCGTACCGGACCTCGCCGAGGCCGTGATTCGGGAGCGACTCAGGGAGATCGAGCGCGAGGAGCAAGGACGCGGCTGAGCACATCGAGGCCGTGCACGTCCGAAGAGATCGAGGGAAGGATGGAGATCGACAAGGAATACCGCCCCGAGACCGTCGAGGCGCGTTGGAACCGGGAGTGGTTCGAGCAGCGGCTGTTCGAGGCCAAGCCGGAATCGGGGCGCCGCCCGTGGAGCATCGTGCTGCCGCCGCCGAACATCACCGGCAACCTCCACATCGGCCACGTCCTCAACCACACGCTGCACGACGTGCTCGCGCGGTGGCACCGCATGCGGGGATGGGACGTGCTCTGGCTCCCGGGAACCGACCACGCCGGAATCGCGACCCAGATGGTGGTGGAGCGGGAACTCGCCCAGGAGGGCAAGGCCCGCCACGCCGTCGGTCGCGAAGCGTTCGTCGCGCGGGTTTGGGAATGGAAGCGGAGCTACGGCGGCCGGATCGTCGATGCGCTCAAGGGGCTCGGCGCCTCGTGCGACTGGACGCGGGAGCGCTTCACGCTGGACGACGGGCTCTCGCGCGCGGTCCGGACCGTGTTCGTCCGGCTGCACCGCGAGGGTCTGATCTACCGTGACCGGTACATCGTGAACTGGTGCCCTCGCTGCCGCACCGCGATCTCCGACCTCGAGACCGTCCACGAGCCTCTTCGGGGGAAGCTGTACACGGTCCGCTACCCGGCGGCCGACGGGAAGGGGAAGGGCATCCTCGTGGCCACGACCCGGCCGGAGACGATGCTTGGGGACTCCGCGGTTGCGGTGCACCCCGACGACGAGCGTTACCGCTCGCTGGTCGGGCGGCAGCTCAACCTGCCGCTCGCGAATCGCACGATACCGGTGATCGCCGACGCGTTCGTGGACCCCGCCTTCGGCACCGGCGCCGTGAAGGTCACGCCGGCGCACGATCCCAACGACTTCTTGGCCGGCCAGCGGCACGGACTCCCGCAGCCCGTGGTCATCGACACCTCCGGCCGGATGACCGCGGAGGCGGGGGAGTACGCCGGCCTCGACCGGCTCCAAGCGCGGAAGCGCATCGTCCAGCGCCTCGAGGAGCAGGGGCTGCTGCACGACGTCAAGGACCACGAGCACGCGGTGGGGCACTGTCAGCGGTGCGGAACGATGATCGAGCCGCTGCTGTCCACGCAGTGGTTCGTTCGCATCGCCCCGCTGGCCGGCCCCGCCATCGAGGCGGTGCGGGACGGGCGCATGCAGTTCGTCCCCGCGTCCTGGTCCAAGACGTACTTCGAGTGGATGGCCAACATCCACGATTGGTGCATCTCCCGCCAGCTCTGGTGGGGACACCGGATCCCCGCCTGGTACTGCGACGCGTGCGGCAACATCGAGGTCTCGGAGGAAGACCCCTCCGCCTGCGGTCGGTGCGGCGGGCCGCTCCGCCAGGACGAGGACGTGCTCGACACGTGGTTCTCCTCGGCCCTCTGGCCGTTCAGCACGCTGGGGTGGCCCGACCGGACCCCCGATCTCGAGCGCTACTACCCCACGAGCCTCCTCATCACCGGCTTCGACATCATCTTCTTCTGGGTCGCGCGGATGATGATGATGGGGCTCAAGTTCATGGGGGACGTTCCGTTCCGGGAGGTGTACATCCACGGTCTGGTGCGCGACGAGCAGGGCCAGAAGATGTCGAAGTCCAAGGGAAACACCATCGAGCCGTCGGAGCTGCAGTCCCGATTCGGCACCGATGCGGTCCGCTTCACCTTGGCGATCCTCGCCGCGCCCGGCAACGACATCCCGCTGTCCCCGGAGCGGATGGAGGGGTACCGCGCCTTCGCGAACAAGCTCTGGAACGCGTGCCGTTTCGTGCTGCTGAGGCTCGGGGACGGCGAGCCTTCTGCGGCCACGGCGGCCTCGTCCCTCACGCTGACCGACCGCTGGATCGTGTCGCGCACCCATCAGGTGATCCGCGAGGTCGACGCGGCACTGGAGCAGTACCGGTTCGACCGCGCCGCTGACGCTCTCTACCACTTCGTGTGGCACGAGTTCTGCGACTGGTACATCGAGTTCGTGAAGCCCGATCTCGCCGCGCCCCGGGACGGGGCCACGGGGGGCGAAGCGGTTCGCGCCGCCACCGCCCGCGCCGTGCTCCTCGAGGTCCTCGACACACTCCTCCGCCTCCTGCACCCGTTCATGCCGCACCTGACGGAGGAGCTCTGGCAGAAGATCCCGCACCGGGGGGATTACCTGGCGGTGGCCGAGTGGCCGAAGGCGGACGAGGCGCGCCTCGACGTCAAAGCCGAGCGGGACGTTGAAATCCTGCAGGACCTGGTGGTGAGGATCCGGAACCTCCGCGCGGAGTCGAACATCGATCCTTCGCGCCGGGTCGAGGTGCTCATCCACGCGTCGAGCCCGAGGAACGCGCGGCTCGTGAGCGACGAGGCCGATCTCGTCGCGACGCTGTGCCGCGCCGGCTCCGTGCGTGTCGTGGATGCGTTCGAGGCCGGCCTCATCGCGGCCCGCGGCGTGGTCCGCGGGCTCGAGGTGGCGGTGCCTCTCGCGGGGCTCCTCGATCTCGACGTCGAGCGAGCCCGTCTCGGTCGGGAGCTCGCCCGCATCGACACGGAGGTCGAGGGCCGGGCCCGCAAGCTCGGCAACGAGTCGTTCCTGCTCAGAGCGCCGGCCGAGGTGGTCGAGCGCGAGCGCGCGGCGCAGAAGGAGATGCTCGACAAGAAGAGACGAATCGAAAGCACCCTGGCCTCGCTGAGCGGCGGACCCCGGCCGTGAATCCTCCGTCTCTCGATCCCGCCGCGTTGCGCCGGATCGTCCGCGCGGCGATCGAGGAGGACCTCGGCGAGCGCGGCGACCTGACCACCGCGGCGGTGGTCGACGCCGGCTGCCGGGGGCGGGGGAGGATCGTCGCCCGAAGGGAGACGGTCGTCGCGGGCATTCCGGTCGCTCGCGAGGTCTTCTTGTTCCTCGATCCCTCGCTGGGCTTCGACGCGTGCCTGCCCGAGGGGGAGAGAGCTGGCGCCGGCGCCGTCCTCGCCGAGGTCTCGGGACCGGCCCGTCCCATCCTCGCGGGCGAACGCACGGCGCTCAATTTCCTCGGACGGATGTGCGGGATCGCCGCCTCCGCGCGCGCGGCCGTCGAGGAGGTCGCGGGAACCGGCGCTGTGATCCTCGACACCCGCAAGACCGCCCCTGGCCTCAGGATCCTCGACAAGTACGCGGTCGCCGCCGGGGGATGCGAGAACCACAGGCTCGGCCTCCACGACGCGGTCATGATCAAGGACACCCACCTCGCGGTGGCGGGACCCGTGGGCCGGGCGGTGGCCCGCGCCCTCGCGGCGGGGCACCCGGCCGCCCGCGTGACCGCCGAGGTCCGCTCCCTCGAGGAGATGGAAGACGCGATCCGGGCGGGCGCGGGCAGGGTCCTGCTGGACAACATGGACGTCGCGACGATCCGCCGCTGCGTCGAGCGGGCCGCGGGCCGCGTGCTCCTGGAGGCGTCGGGAGGGCTGCGGCCCGGCGCGCTCCGCGCCGTCGCGGCGACCGGCGTCGGCTTCCTGAGCGTCGGGTCGCTCACCCACTCGGTCCGCGCCGCCGACGTCGCCCTGGAGATGGAGGCGCTCCGCTGATCCCGCCCCTGCCGAAGCTCGACCGCGAGCGCCTCGAGGCGATGCTGCCGCGCCCCTACGTCAGCGACCTCGTCGTCCTGGAGTCCACGGACTCGACGAACGACGAGGCGCGGCGCCTCTCCGACCGGGGATCGGGGGAGGGGACGGTGGTGATCGCGGAGCGCCAGAGCCGCGGTCGCGGGCGCCGGGGCGCCGCGTGGCACTCGCCGCCCGGCGTCGGCTTGTACCTGTCCGTCCTCCTTCGCCCGGTCCGCCCCGCCGCGGAGCTGCCGCGCTGGGGGATCGCCGCGGCCGTGGCGGGCTGCCTCGCCGTGAGGGACGCCGGCGTCACCGACGCTGTCGTCGAGTGGCCGAACGACATCGTCTGTCGCGGGCTCAAGATCGGCGGCATCCTCGTCGAGGCGAGAAGCGCCGGCGAAATCCCCCTCGACCTCGTGATCGGCACGGGGTTCAACGTGGCTCACGCCGCGGAGGACTTCCCGGCCGAGCTCCGCGGCCGGGCCGGGTCGATCCTGATGGTGCTGGACGGGACCTCGGGCGATCGCGAGGCGCTGGCGGGATCCTATCTCCGCAGGCTCAGGGGCCTCACGGCCGATCTGGGCGCGGGGGTGTTCGAGCCCGTGCGCCGCGCCTTCGTCGCGCTGGCGCCCGGCGCGTCCGGGAGCCGCGTCCTCGTCGACCCGGGAGGAGGCACGGCCCCGTTCGAGGGGACCGCTCGCGGGCTCGACGACGCGGGGGCGCTCCGCGTCGAGAGGAGCGACGGCCGCATGGAGATCGTTCGGGTCACGGGTTCCGTGGCCTGGCTGGAGGCCTGACCTATGCTCCTCGCCATCGACGTCGGGAACACCCACACGGTCCTCGGGCTGTTCGAGGCGGACGAACTGCGGGCGCACTGGCGGGTCGCCACGAGAAAGGATGCGACCCCCGACGAGACGGGTGTGCTGCTTCGCGCTCTGTTCGACGGCGCGGGGATCGATCCCGGGGCGGTCACCGGGATGATCGTCTCGTCCGTGGTGCCCGATCTCAACGAGGTCCTCGCGAAAGCCGGCGCGCGCCATTTCCGTTGCGATCCGCTGTTCGTCGAGCCCGGCGTCAAGACGGGGCTCCCGATCCTGTACGAGAACCCGCACGAGGTCGGAGCGGACCGGATCGTCAACGCGGTCGCCGCCGTGGCGCGGTACGGCGCGCCGGTGATCGTCCTCGATTTCGGGACCGCGACGACCCTCGACGTGGTCGGCCCGAAAGGGGAGTACCTCGGAGGCGTGATCGCGCCGGGCCTCGGCATCTCGGCGGAGGCGCTGTTCGCCAGGGCCGCGCGCCTATCCCGCGTCCCCCTCAGGCGTCCGCGGCGGGTGATCGGCGCCAACACCGAGGAGAGCGTGCAGTCCGGCCTGTTCCACGGCTACGCGGCGCTCGTCGAGGGGCTCGTTCGCCGCGTTCGCGCGGAGCTGGGGATCGAGGCGAAGGTGGTCGCCACCGGCGGGCTGGCCCGGGTCTTCGAAGGCGAGATGCCCTTTCTCGACGCGGTGGATCCGGGCCTGACCCTCGAGGGACTCCGGATGATCTGGGAGAAGAACCGCCGGTGAGAATGGTGTTCGTCTGCAGCGGCAATATCTGCCGCAGCCCCATGGCGGCGGAATACGCGCGCCACAGGCTCGCGTCTTCCGGACTGAGCCACGTCGTGGTGGATTCGGCCGGAACCCTCGGCATCGAGGGGGAGCCGGCGTCGGCCGAGGCGCGGGAGGTCCTCCGTGAGGCTGGCCTCGATCTCATCGGGCACCGCTCGCGAGGAATCACCGAGGGCGATCTTCGCACCGTCGACCTCGTGATCGTGATGGCGCTGACGCATCTCCAGGAGCTGGAGCGACTCTCCCGGTCCGGCACGCGGAAGCGGTATCTGCTCCGGGCCTTCGAGCAGGGCCCCGAGCCGCACGACGGGGCCCCCGATCTCGACGATCCGATCGGGGCGCCGATCGAGAGCTATCGAAGCGCCTTCGCCGTCATCCGGCGCTGCGTGGACCACCTGGTGCTCCACCTCAAGCACGCGCGATGAGCCGCGACTCCGGCGCCGTGAGCTACGTGCGCTCGGTGGAGCGCGCGCTCGCGGCCCTGTCCGGCCGTCCATTCGTCCTCTCGCCGCGCGACTATGCCCGGGTTTCGGACTGGCACGCTCGCGGCGTCCCCCTGGACCTCGTGCTCGAGACGATCTCCGAGAAGACCGCGCGGCACGGCGGGGCCTCGCGCGGAAGCGGGCTGGCGCTGTTCGCCCCAGCCATCGAGGAGACGTGGATGGCGGTGCGCGACGGTCGGCTCGGGGCGGTCGGGCTCCCCGGGCCGGACGGCCTTCCCTCGCTCGATTCTGCGGTCGAGGCGTGGCGCGTGACCCGGTCCTCGGCGCCGGTCGGCTCGCGGCTCCGGCGGCTCCTCGATCGCCTCCTCTCGGAGGTCGAAGCCGGATCTCCCGCCGAGGCGCTCGACGCGGAGCTCGACCGGACCCTGGACAGTGCCGCCCCCGAGATCCTCGTGGCTCGAATCGCGGAGGAGGCCCTCCGCGAGTTGGAGCCGTTCCGTCGACGGATGGAGCCCGGGGTCTTCGAGGCGACGGTCCACCGCTCGATCAGCGATCGCCTGAGGCGGTCTCTGGGTCTTCCCCGCATCGCGCTGAGCCGTCCTCCCGCGAAGCGCGACCCCTAGCCCGCGGACTACTCGGCGGCGGCCCCCGACCCCGGGGCCCGAGCCCGCCCCAGGGGTCGCGCTGCCGTGTACAATGATGGAGGTCCTCGCCTCGCAGGGTGCCGTGCT
>JAIQFR010000132.1 GCA_020073205.1 Terriglobia bacterium | reverse complement strand
GCTCCTTCGGCACCGTCTTGAAGTAGCCCATCAAGAGCCACGCGATGAAGGGCACGAGCAGCGTCGGATAGGTCAGCATCACCGCGCTGAGCGTATTGCCCAGCTTCATCCGGCCGATGAGATCGGCCATCGGCACGAACAGGAGCGTCTGCGGCACCAGGCACGCCGTGGGTCAACGAGGTCGTGCTGCGCGTCGCGGTCAAGGACGGCAGCCGAGAGAAGGTCGAGCGGTTCGGCAAGGAAGTCGCGCCCCTCGTGACCTCCGGTCCCCCGGGGGTCACCGGCTTCGCGGGTGGCCGCCCGAAGGCGACCGAGGTCCTGGGGACCTGGCCCGCGCTGATCCCCAAGGACCGGGTGAGCGCCCGGGTGACCGTGGAGGAGGTCGCGTGAAGTCCATCCCCCTGCACGCCATGGCCCATGCCCGCTCCGGGGACAAGGGGGACGGATCGAACGTCGGTGTCCTGGCGTACGATCGCCGGGGGTACGAGATCCTCCGCGCGTTCCTGACGCCGGAGCGCGTCAAGGCGCATTTCCGCGGGATCGTCCGCGGGGAGGTCGAGAGGCACGAGCTGCCGAACCTCCTCGGCCTGAACTTCCTGCTGCGCGACTCGCTGGGCGGAAGCGGTTCCTCCAGCCTCAGGAACGACGCGCAGGGGAAGACCCACGGCATGGCGCTCCTCCGCATGGTGGTCGAGGTCCCCGACGATTACGAACCTCCTCACGTCGGCGCGCGCGGCGCCCTGGCGCCCGGAGGGGAGCTTTCCCGAGAGCGGGGTGGCCGATGATCGATCTGCGTTGGGTGCGGACCGAGAAGACCGAGGACGGCATCCGCGTCCTCACGCTGGACCGTCCTCCCGTCAACGCGCTGGGGTTCGAGATGGTCGAGGACCTCGCGCGGGCGACGGAGACGCTCGGGAAGGACGAGGAGGCGCGCTGCCTGATCGTCCGATCGTCCCAGCGGCACTTCTGCGCCGGCGCCGACCTCAAGGAGCGCCGGACGATGAGCACGGACGAGGTGCGCTCGTTCGTAACCCTGCTGGGGAGCGCGTTCTCCGCGGTCGCGTCGCTCAGGTTCCCGTCGATCGCCGCGATCCGCGGCGCGGCGGTCGGCGGGGGTTGCGAGCTCGCGCTCGCGTGCGATCTTCGCCTCGTCGCGGAGGACGCCACCATGGGACTCCGCGAGACGGCGCTCGCGATCCTCCCGGGCGCCGGCGGGACGCAGCGTCTCGCGCGGATCGCCGGCCCCGCCCGGGCGAAGCGTTGGATCTTCACCGCGAAGGCGTTCTCCGCCGCGGAAGCGCTAGCGGACGGGGTGGCCGACAAGGTCGTCGCGGCGGAGCGGCTCGACGCCGAGGCCCGGCGCCTCGCGGAGGCCATCGCGGCGAACGGGCCCGTGGCCGTGCGCCAGGCGAAGAAGGCGATCGACGGCGGCTTCGACCTCCCGATGGCGGAGGCGCTGGCCCACGAGTGGGAGTGCTACCAGGCGGTGATCGCGACGGAGGACCGGATCGAAGCGCTCCGGGCCTTCGCGGAGAGGCGCCCCCCGCGGTACCAGGGGCGCTGAGCGCCCGAGCGGCCTCCGGCTGATACAATCCTCTCCATGGTGCGTCTCGGGTCACTCGGGATCGATCCGCCCCTGGTCCTCGCGCCGATGGCGGGGATCACGGACCGGCAGTTCCGCCTCGTCCTGCGGCGGATCGGCGGCGTCGGCCTGGTCACGATGGAGTTCATCTCCTCGGAGGGGCTGACGCGGGGGAACGATCGCACGCGTGCCCTGATGAGGTTCGCGGAGGAGGAGCGACCGATCGCGATCCAGATCTACGGCTCCGATCCCCACCGGATGGCCGAGGCGGCGCGGTTCGTCGAGGCCATCGGCGCCGACGCGTGCGACGTGAACATGGGGTGCCCGGCGAACAAGGTCCTGAAGGGGTGCGCGGGGTGCAGCCTCATGGGCGATCTCGATCTCGCGAGGCGGATCGTCGCGGAGGTCCGCCGCGCGATCCTCATCCCGCTCACGGTGAAGTTCCGGGCGGGGCTGAGGGAGGACCGGCTCAACTTCCTCGAGCTGGGGCGCATCTGCGAGGCGGAGGGGGCGCAGGCGGTGGCCCTCCATCCGAGGACCGCGAAGCAGATGTTCAGCGGGACCTCCGACTGGAGCCGGATCGCGCGCCTCAAGGAGGCGCTCGCGATCCCGGTGATCGGCAACGGCGACGTGGCAACGGCGGCCGACGCGGCGCGGATGCTCCGCGAGACCGGGTGCGACGGTGTGATGATCGGCCGGGCCTCCATGAAGAACCCCTGGATCTTCCTGCAGACCGCGGATCTCCTGGCTGGGCGCGCTCCGGCGGAGCCGACCGTCGAGGACCGTAAGGACCTCATCCTCCGGCACTTCCGTCTCGTCACCGCGCAGGAGGAGCCGAAGCTCGCGCTCCACAAGCTCCGCACGTTCACCGGCTGGTACACCCACGGCCTCGCCCGCGGACGCGACCTGAGGACGCGCATCAGCTCCCTCCAGTCCTCGGGCGCTTTCCTCGACGCGGTGGAAGCGTTCTTCGCCGAGGTCGGCGCCGCCGCTTGACGTCCGGACGGCCGCGCGGGCTTGCCGTGTCCCGAGGAGTTGGCGTATATCCTGTCTCGCCGATGGGGTAACTCGGGAAAGCGAGCACGGAAGTGAAGGTCTCGAAGAAAGGCGAATACGGCGTCCGCGCGCTGTGCCACCTCGCGGAGCGGCACGGCGAGGGAGTCGTGCAGATTCGCGAGATCGCCCGCCTCGAGGCGATTCCCTGGAAGTTCCTCGAGGGGATCCTCCTCCAGATGAAGGCCGCGGGGATGGTCCGGAGCCGGCGGGGGATCGAGGGGGGGTACGCGCTCGCGAGGCCGCCCGAGGAGATCGCCCTCGCCGAGGTCATCCGGCTCCTCGACGGCCCCTTGGCCCCGATGGGGAGCGCGGCGGAGCTGCGCGAGCTGATGCACCGCAGCCCGCGCCACGCCGGCTTCTACGAGATCCTGATGGACGTGAGGAACGCCGCGGCCGAGATCCTGGACCGCACCACCCTCATGGACGTCGTGGAGAGAAACGAACGATTCAGGAGGCGCGCCGGGCCGCGCGGCCCCCAAGAAGTTTGACACCCGCTCGCGGCGGAGTGTAGGGTTTCTTCTTTTCGGAAGGAGACCCGGATGGACCTCGCCCCGATCCAGCAAGCGTTGCGCCGCGCCCGCCTCGACGGCTGGCTCTTCTGCGACTTCCACCACCGCGACCTGATGGCCTACAAGATCCTCGGACTCGATACCTCGGGGATCACGTCGCGCCGCTGGTACTACTTCGTCCCCGCCGAGGGGGAGCCGGCGAAGCTCTCCCACAGGGTCGAGCCGCGGAAGCTCGATCCGCTTCCCGGGAGGCAGGAGTTCTTCCTGGCGTGGACCGAGTTGCACGAGAAGCTCAAGGCCGCTCTCGGCGCGCCGAAGCGGATCGCGATGCAGTACTCGCCGCTCAACGCCATCCCTTACGTCGCGGTGGTGGACGCGGGGACGGTGGAGCTCATCCGCTCGTTCGGCCACGAGATCGCGTCCTCCGCCGACCTCGTCCAGGAGTTCGAGGCGGTGATCGACGAGGCGGGGTACAAGAGCCACGTCGAGGCGGGGGTGAAGGTCCAGAGGATCAAGGACGAGGCGTTCGAGCTGATGGCCGACGCCCTCCGCCGGGGCAGGCAGCTGACCGAGTTCAACGTCAAGGAGCACGTCGTGACCCGCTTCGAGGAGGAGGGGCTCACCTGTGACGGCGACAGCCCGATCATCGGGTTCAACGACCACCCCGCCGACCCCCACTTCGAGCCGACGCGCGCGAACGCCCACACGCTGAAGCCGGGCGACACGATCCTCGTGGACGTGTGGGCGCGGCGCAAGGAGCCGGTGGGCATCTACTACGACATCACCTGGTGCGGCTTCGCCGGGAAGGAGCCGCCGGCGAAGTACGTCGAGATCTTCCGCGTGGTGCGCGACGCCCGCGATGCCGCCCTCGAGTTCGTCCGCGGCCGGTTCGCCGCGGGGACGCCGGTCCACGGATGGGAGGTGGACGACGCCTGCCGGCACGTGGTGAATGCCGCCGGCTACGGCAAGGAGTTCCTCCACCGGACGGGGCACAGCATCGGCGTCTCGGTGCACGGCAACGGGGTGAACATCGACAACCTCGAGACGCGCGACGAGCGGCTGCTCGTGCCGGGGACCTGCTTCTCCATCGAGCCCGGGATCTACCTCGCCGGGAAGATGGCGGTGAGGAGCGAGATCGACGTGTTCGTCACCCCCGCCGGTAAGGTCGACGTGGCCGGCCCGATGCAGAGGGACCTGATCCTGCTGGGATAGCGCGATTCAGCGCCCGCGGGCCAGGCCGCGCTCCGCGGCCTCGAGGACCGCCGCGGCCACTTCGGCCGCGCGGCCGGGAAAGAGGTGCGACGCGCCCGGAACGACGGTCAGCTCGCCGGGCGGGTCGGCTCGCCCGAGCAGCGCGCGGACCTCCTCCGGTCCGCCGAACTCGTCGTCGCTACCCTGCACCACGGCGAGAGGGCGGCCGGTCCGCGGGATCTCCCGGATCCCGTAGGCGCGCACCGGAAGCCCTATGGCCACCACGGCGGCCACCCCTCGGTCCGATGCGGCATGCCGGATCGCGCACCACGAGCCGAAGGAGTAGCCGACGACCGCCAGCGGGAGAGCGATCGCGACGCCGCGCAGCCAGGATGCCGCGGCCGCCAGGTCGTCGACCTCGCCTCGCCCGTCGTCGTGGGTGCCCTCGCTCGTGCCGACCCCGCGGAAATTGAATCGCAGCGTGGTCCACCCCGCCCGGGCGAGCTCGCGGTCCGCGTGGAAGATCACCGGGTTGTGGAGCGTTCCGCCGTGGAGAGGGTGCGGGTGGGCGAGCACGGCGGCGGCGCGCGCGGGGCAGGCTACCCGGAGCGCGCACTCGAGGCGTCCCGCGGGACCTTCGATCCACAGCTTCCGAGCCTCCGCCACGGACGCCTCCCTCAGCCGGGACGGACCGGCCGAGCCGACAGTCTATCGGACGCCCCCGGTTCCGGCGTCGCAACCCTCGGACTGGATTCGGCCTCGAATGGGCTCGATCTTGGAGGCGTTCCCGGAGCGCCTCCCGCGAGGTCCGCCGTGAAGACCACCGCGACGTTCCCCCGACACTTCAAGCGCAGGCTCGCCGGAGCGCTCTGGCTTCTCCTCTGGATCCTCGTGCTCTACGCCGTCGCGGCCCCGTGGAGGAGCCTGGGAGGTCTCGTGGACGAGAGGCTCCGTTGGCTGGAGTACGTCGTGCTGCTCGCGGGCCTCTGCCTCGGGTTCACCATCGGCCGGTTCGGGAGGGACGCGGCGTCGACGGTCCCGGGGCGGACGCACGCGCGCTTCCTGCGCTTCCTGCTCTATCCGCCCGCGGCGATGACCGCCGCGGGGCTCGTCGTCCTGACGGCGCTCGGCGAGCGCGGACCGGTCGGCGTCGTGGTGACCGCGTTCCTGGCGTACTGGGCGGGACTCGACCTCGCCTTCGGAGCCCTGCCGATGATGGAGGGGAGGTCCTACCGCTTCGACCGGCCGCTCGACCCCGAGCCGGCCGCACTGCGGCGGGACGGGCGGGACCGCGGCTGGGTCCCCCCGTGGGAGCGGTTCTGAGAGTCAGGCGCCGGGGCGGCGGCCTCGAGGATCTTGCGCGTGGCCCCGGAGATCGCCACCGCTCCGAGATCCTCCGGCCGCACCCAACGGGATTCGCCGGCGACGGGAGCGGCACCGCCATGGACGCGGCCGGCGAACACCTCGATGCGGAGCGCCCGGTTCAGGATCGTGTGGCGCGCTCTCGCCATCTCGTCCCCGATCCGCGCGGCGATCCCGAGCCGCCCGAGGAGCGTGCGAAGCAGCCCGGCGGGATCCGCGCCGTCCTGGACCTCGGCGGCGGGAAGGTCCCACTCCCCGCGGAACGGGGTCACGCCGTCCCTCCGCGCGAGGAGGATCTTGCCGCGACGCCGGACCAGAGCGACCGCCACTCGAACCGGCACGGCTCGAGGCACGCGCCGCGGGGCGGGATACCGCTCCGGATGGCCCGAGGCGCGGCCGCGGCAGCTCCGATTCACGGGACAGGCGCCGCAGCCGGGGGCGCGGGGCGTGCACACCAGCGCGCCCAGCTCCATCAGGGATTGGTTCAGGTCGCCGGGATCGCGTCCCCGGACGAGCTCTCGTGCCGTGCGGAGCAGCTCGCGCTCGTCGGTCGCGCCCCTCCCGCGGCGCGCGAGGAGGCGCGAGAGAACCCGCCGGACGTTGCCGTCGAGCGCCGGCTCGGGTCGACCGAACGCGATGCTCGCGATCGCCCCCGCGGTGTACGGCCCGATCCCGGGAAGCGCCAGGAGGTCGGCGGGGTCGGACGGCACGCGCCCGCCGTGGCGGGCGACCACCGCCTGAGCGCCCGCCTTGAGCGCCAGCGCTCGCCGGTAGTAACCGAGCCCGCTCCACGCGGCGAGGATCGCTTCCTCCGGCGCGTCCGCGAGCTCCGCGACGCCCGGGAACGCCGCGAGGAACCTCCCGTAGTACGGAACCACGGTCGAGACCTGCGTCTGCTGGAGCATGGCTTCCGAGACCCAGATCGCGTACGGGTCGCGGGTCCGCCGCCACGGTAGATCCCGCCGGTTCGCGCGGTACCAGCGGAGCAGCGCGCTCCGAGCCGCGCGAAGGGAGACCCGGCGCCTATCCATCCTCGCTCCGGGACGAAGCCGCCTCGCGCCGGTCGATCAGCCGGCACATCGTCTCCGGATCGTCCGAGAAGATCCCGTCCGCCCCGGCCGCGATCAGCGGGTCGAGCTCCCGGGCTCGATTGACGACGTACGCGATCACCTCGAGCCCTGCGGAATGCGCCCGCGCCGCGAACTCCGGGGAGCACAGCCGCCGGTCGGGGTGGAGGGCGCGGGCGCCGGCGCGGAGGGCGGCGGCGAAGGGATCGCCGCGATGCCGGAGGGAGACGGTCACCGCGAGAGCGAGGTCCGGGGCCCGCTCCGCCGCGGCCGAAAGGAGAGGCCACCGCATCGAGGACACGGTGGCGGCGTCGAGGCAGCCGCTCCGGTACAGCGCGGCGAGGACGCCGTCGAGGAGCCTCAGCTCGGCCTCCTCGGGGGGGCTGGCGGAGCGCTCTCGCAGCGCCTTGATCTCGACGATTGCGTGAGCGCGACCCCGCACGACGGCGAGGGCGGCGTCGAGGTCGAGCAGCGACTCTCCGGCGAAGGCGGGGGAGTACCAGGCGCCGGCATCGAGGCGCGTGAGATCCTCCCAGGACCACCCGACGAGCGGGCCCTGCCCATCGGTGGTGCGGTCGAGCGTCGCGTCGTGGAGAACCACGACGCGACCGTCGGCGGACAGGCGGACGTCGATCTCGATCGCGTCGGCGCCGGCGGCGATCCCGGCCCTGAGGCTCGCCGCGGTGTTCTCGGGAGCCCGCGCCGAGGCGCCGCGGTGCCCGACGACCGAGGGACGCCTTCCGCCGCCGGCCTTCATGCCGCTTACCGCATGTGGGGAAGCCGCAGATCCTCGACCGGCCGGCCGCCGGCGAGGTGCTCCTCGACGATCCGGTCCACGTCGTCAACAAGGACGTGCCCGTACCAGACCGCCTCGGGGTAGACCACGACGGTCACCCCGTGAGCGCACTGGCCGAGGCAGCCCGCGGCGTTGACGCGGACCCGGTCCCTCAAGCCGGCCTTCGCCACCGCCTGTTTCATCAGGGCCCGGATCTCCCTTCCTCCCTTCGCCGCACAGCATCCCTTCGGGTCGGCGGCGGGGCGCTCGTTCTCGCAGACGAACACGTGGCGCTCGTAAGGGGGCATGACGCGATTATAGCGTCTGTGCCGGCCCGGCCGGACGGAGCGCGGGAAGGGGTTGTGGTAGCATGCGTCGCTCGAAAGCGATCCGCCCGGGCGCGGTCCCGGGGGAGCGGGGAGACGCTGAGATGCCCCTCAAGAACGTGGAACAGCTCAAGACCCGGACCGCCGCCCTCAAGAAGAAGGTCGCGGACAAAGGCGGCTCGATGACCGGACCCGACTTGAGGGCGCTCAAGAAGAGGGTCCGCCGGGTTCAGCGGAAGCGCCGCCGCCTCGCGTCCGACGCTGCGCGCATCGCCAAGGCCGGGAAGAAGGAAAAGGCGGAGTAGCCCCGGCGGTGAAACCCTGGCGCCGGCTCGGGTCGGAGCGGCTCACGCGGTGCGCGGTATTCGACCTCGACCGCGTCCGGTTCGAGCCGCCCGAGGGCCCGGCGCGGGATTTCTGGGTCGTCGATGCGCCGGACTGGATCAACGTGATCCCGCTCACCGAGGAGCGGCGCGTCGTGATGGTCCGGCAGTACCGGTTCGGGATCGAGGGATTCACGCTGGAGATCCCGGGCGGGATGTGCGACCGGGGGGAGACTCCCGAGGCCGCGGCGCGCCGCGAGCTTCGCGAGGAGACCGGATTCGAGGCGCGGGATCTCGTCCCGCTGGGCTGGGTTCACCCGAACCCCGCGGTCCAGACGAACCGATGCCACACGTTCCTGGCGCTCGGGGCCCGTCCGGCCGGGCCGCAGCAACCCGACGAGGACGAGTCGCTCGAGGTGTCCACGGTCCCGCTTCTCGACGTCCCGGGCCTGATCCGCGACGGATCGATCACCCACGCGCTGGTGGTCGTCGCGTTCCACCTGCTCTCGCTGCGGGGGGACCTCAGCGGCGCGTGAGTACCCGGCCCAGGATCCGGTCGAGGAGGCCGGGAGCGGCGGCGTTCAGGAGGACCATGAGCTTTCCCTCGGGGGAGAGCACCATCTCCCGGCGCCGCGACCTGGCCATGCGCAGGATCGCGCGGGCGACCGACTTGGCGGAGTGATACGCGACGCGCGTCCGTTTCTGGGTCGGGCCGACGCGCTTCATTCGTGACGAGAACTCGCTCTCGGTGGACGAGGGGCACACGAGGCCCACGGAGACGCCGGTCCCCGCGAGCTCGGGCCTCAGGGCGTCCGCCATCCCGTGCAGCGCGAACTTGCTCGCGGAATAGGCGGAGTAGTGCGGGATGCCCCGCTTTCCCAGCACCGACGAGACGATCAGGACCCGGCCGCTTCCCCGGGCGATCATCCCCGGCAGGAAGGGGCGAATCGTGCGGGCGACGCCGAGGACGTTGACCTCGAGCACCCGCCGCAGCTCGTCGTCCGGCGTTTCCCAGAAGAGCGAGTCGAGGCCGATCCCGGCGTTCGCCACCACGACGTCCGGCGGGCCGTGATCCCGCAGGACCGCTTCGCCGAGCGCGACCATCGCCGCGGGGTCCGCCACGTCGGCGGGGAGCGGCACGATGCTCCCCTCGAGACCCGCCTCGGCCGCCAGCGCGTCGAGCCGCTCTTTCGACCGCGCGACCGCGAGGACGCGCGCCCCTTCCCTCGCGAACGTCCGAGCGGCCGCCAGGCCGATCCCCGCGGAGGCTCCGGTGACGAGGACCGTCTTCCCTTCGAAAGCTCCCGTCATTCGGCGGTCGTCCCGCGGCTTCGAGCCGCTACTCGACGCGAACCGAGAGGGCGCCGACCTTGTCGAGACGGGCCTCGAGGAGGTCGCCGGCGCGCACCGGGCCCACCCCCGCGGGGGTCCCGGTGAAGATCAGGTCGCCGCGCTCCAGGGTCATGAGACGGGAGGCGAACGCGACCAGCTGGGGCACGCCGCGCACCATCGCGGCGGTGTCCGCTTCCTGTCGCCTCGCGCCGTTCACGTCGAGGGTGAGCCTGAGCCCCGAACCGTCCCCGACCTCCGCGAGCGGCGCGACCAAGGACACCGGTGCCGCGGTGTCGAACCCCTTGGAGATCGCCCAGGGCTCCCCCTTGGCCTTCGCGGCGGCCTGGACGTCGCGGAGGGTCATGTCGAGACCGATCGCGTAGCCGAGGACGTGGCCCAGCGCCTCCGACTCCGCGATCGCCCGTCCGGCGACGCCGATCACCACCACGAGTTCGACCTCGTGGTGGACCTCGCCCACGTCCGCCGGGATGCGGACGACGCCGCCGTCGTGGACGATCGCGCTCGGGGGCTTCAGGAACAGCACCGGCGGCGCGGCGTCGCGCCACCCCATCTCCTTCACGTGATCCGCGTAGTTCCGCCCGACCGCGAGGATCTTGCCGACCCTGATCCGCTCGCCGGTCCCGCGCGCGATCACGAACGGCTCGGAGGCGGGCCGGTCCATCTCCGGCAGATAGGGCCAGAGGTGGAAGGACCCCTGGGCGGTCGCGACGTGGCGCTCCCCGGCGTCGTAGACGTCCCCCCCGGCGAACGCGACGCGTCGGCCCTTCCGCCCGACCGCGAGGATCTTGCCGACCCTGATCCGCTCGCCGGTCCCGCGCGCGATCACGAACGGCTCGGAGGCGGGCCGGTCCATCTCCGGCAGATAGGGCCAGAGGTGGAAGGAC
>JAIQFR010000131.1 GCA_020073205.1 Terriglobia bacterium | reverse complement strand
GCGAAGTCGATCATGATGATCCCGTTCTTCTTCACGAGACCCACCAGCATGATGATCCCGACGAAGGCGTAGATGTTGAGATCGACCCTGAAGATCAGGAGCGTCAGCAGCGCGCCGAGACCCGCGAGGGGAAGCGCCGACAGGATCGTGAAGGGATGGATGAAGCTCTCGTAGAGGATGCCCAGCACCATGTAGATCACCAGGATCGCCAGGAGCAGCAGCAGCCCGAGTCCCTGCATCGAGGACTGGAAGGCCTGCGCCGTCCCCTGGAAGGTGGCGTTGATGCTCGCGGGGAGCGTCTCGCGGGCCAGCCGGTTGACCTCGTCGGTGGCCTGGCCCAGCGAGACGTTCGGCCTCAGGTTGAACGAGAGCGTCACCGAGGGGATCTGCCCCGAGTGGTTGACCACCAGCGGGCCGAGGCCCGGCGTCATCCTCACCAGCGAGTCCAGCGGCACGAGCTGACCCGAGGACGAGCGGATGTAGAGCAGGGACAGGTCGAGGATCCCGGTCTGGAACTCGGGCCCGAGCTCCATGATCACCTGGTAGTCGTTGTTGGGGGCGTAGATCGTGGAGATCTGACGGGTGCCGTAGGCGGTGTAGAGCGCATCCTCGATCTGGGTGGCGGTGACGCCGAGGGACGC
Source organism: Terriglobia bacterium (assembly GCA_020073205.1). NCBI lineage: Bacteria > Pseudomonadati > Acidobacteriota > Terriglobia > Terriglobia bacterium. Next base: position 9,922 of record JAIQFR010000131.1, on the reverse strand, counting down.
GGCCTTGTCCCGGTTGATCTCGATGTCGATCTCCGGATTCTTGAGCAGGAGGTCGGTGCTCACGTCCACCAGCGTCGGTTGCGCCCGCATCTTGGCCTCGAGCTGGGGGGCGATCCGGTACAATTCGTCCGTGTCGGGCCCCGTCAACGTGAGCTGGTACTGGGCGCGGGTCTGGCGGCCCCCCACCTGGATCGCCGGGGGAGACTGGACGTACACGCGCAGGCCCGGAATCGCGGAGAGCTTGGGCCGCAGCTCCTCCACCACCTGATCGGCGGTGAGCGCCCGCCGGTCCCTCGGCTTCAGGCGGGCGAAGAAGAACCCGACGTTGGAGCCGCTGCTGCCGCGCGCCCCCGCCGACGACATGAACGCTTCGATGTTCGGGTCGTCGCGCAGGACCTGCGCCACCGTCTTCTGGTGCTGGACCATGGCGTCGAAGGAGATCCCCTCGGCGGCCTCCACCTGGCCGAAGATCTGGCCGATGTCCGTCGAGGGGATGAAACCCTTCGGGACCACGACGAACAGCGCGGCGGTGACCACCATGACCGCGAGAGTGCCGAGCAGCATGGTCAGGCGGTGCCTCAGGGACCACTTGAGGCCGGCCTCGTACGCGGACAGCATGCCGCCGAAGAACCGCTCGAACAGGTTGTACAGCGCGTGGTGGTCGACCTCCCTCGGGGGGCGGATGAAACGGGAGGAGAGCATCGGCGTCAGCGTCAGCGAGACGAACCCCGAGATCAGCACCGAAAGCCCGATCACCACCGAGAACTCCCGGAAGAGGCGGCCGATGATCCCGCCCATGAACAGCACCGGGATGAACACGGCAGCGAGCGAAAGCGTCATGGACACGATGGTGAAGCCGATCTCGGAGGAGCCGGTGAGCGCGGCCTGATACGGCTTCTCCCCCAGCTCCATGTGGCGGACGATGTTCTCGAGCATGACGATGGCGTCGTCCACCACGAAGCCCACCGACAGCGTGAGCGCCATCAGCGACAGGTTGTCCAGGGAATAGCCGAGCAGCTGCATGACGGCGAACGTGCCGACGATGGACATCGGCATGGCCAGCGAGGGGATCACGGTGGCCGACAGGTTCCTCAGGAACATGAAGATCACCAGGACCACCAGGATCAGCGTGACCAAGAGCGTGGTCTTGACGTCGGTCACCGACTCGTGGATCGAGACCGACCGGTCGAAGAGCACGTCGAGCTTCACGCTCGCGGGAAGCTGCTTCTGGAACGTCGGCAGGAGCGCCTTGACCATCCCCGCGACTTCGACGGTGTTGGTTCCCGGCTGCCTCTGGATGGCCAGCACGACGCCGCGGTGGTCCACGAACCAGGCGGCGGTCTTGTTGTTCTCGACGCTGTCCCGGACCTCGCCCAGCTCGTCGAGGCGCACCGGCTTTCCCCCTCGGTACGCCACCACGAGCGGGCGGTAGGCCGCTGCACGGGTGAGCTGCCCCTGCGCCATGAGGGTGTAGGCCTTGTCCGGCCCGTAGAGGATGCCCGACGGCAGGTTGACGTTCGCGGCCTGCACCGCCTCGGACACCTCGTCGATCCCCAGGCCGCGGGTCGCAAGGGCGCGCGGATCGAGCTGGATCCGCACGGCGTATTTTTGCGCGCCGTACACCAGGACCTGCGCCACCCCGGAAACGGTGGAGATCCGCTGGGCCATCATGGTCTCGCCGTACTCGTCCAGGTCGTACAGCGGCAGCGTCGGCGACGTGAGCGCGAGGTAGAGGACCGGCTGGTCGGCGGGGTTCACCTTCTGGTAGCTCGGCGGGTACGGCATGTCCGGCGGGAGCTGCCGGTTGGCCCGCGCGATGGCGGCCTGCACGTCCTGCGCGGCGGCGTCGATGTCGCGGCTCAGGCTGAACTGCAGCACGACGTTGGTGCTGCCGAGGGAGCTCGTCGAGCTCATCGAGTCGACCCCGGCGATGGTGGAGAACTCCTTCTCCAGCGGCGTGGCCACCGAGGAGGCCATGGTGTCGGGATTGGCGCCGGGGAGCGACGCCGACACGGAGATGGTGGGGAAGTCCACGTTGGGGAGGTCGCTCACGGGCAGCAGCCGGTAGGCCATCGAGCCGAAGATCAGGATCCCCACCATGACGATCGTCGTCATGATGGGGCGGCGGATGAAGAGCTCCGAGAAGCTCATGACGGCTTGCCCCCCAGAGTCTGCCCCCCCTTGATCTCGACGCGGGACCCCGGTACCAGCCGGAGCTGGCCGTCGGTGACCACGGTCTCGCCGGCGGTGAGCCCGTCGGCGATCACCGCCTCGCTCTCGTCCATTCGGGCGACCTTCACGGGCCGCATCTCCACCGTGCCGTCGTTCTTCACCACGTAGACGTACTGTCCCTGCTGCCCGGTCTGGAGCGCCGGCGTCGGGGTCACCACTCGGTCGGCCTCCTCCCCCAGGGTGACCACCACGTCCACGAACTGCCCCGGCCAGAGCCGCTCGTCCTCGTTGGGGAACGTGGCCTTCAGGAGGATCGTGCTGGTCGACGGATCCACGGCGTTGTCGACGAAGGACAGCGTCCCGGCGGAGGGCGGGTCGGTGCCCTCCGGTTGCGCCGCGGTCACCGCGATCCTCCCGCTCCGGCGCGCGGCGATGGCGGGAAGGAGCTGCGCCGGCACCGCGAAGCTGACGTAGATCGGTCGGGTCTCGTTCAGCGTGACCAGCGGATTGTCGTCGTTGGCCTTGACCAGGTTGCCGACCTTCAACATGAGGTTGCCGGTCCGTCCGGAGACCGGCGCCTTGATGGTGCAGTAGGCCACCTGCAGTCGGGCGTTGTCCGCGTTGGCCTGGTCGGCGGCGACGGTGGCCCTAAGCGACTCCGCGTTCGAGACCATCTGGTCGTACTGCTCCTGGGTCACGAAGTCCCGCTTCACCAGGTCGGCGTACCGCTTGACGTCCTCCTCCGCCTTGTGCAGCATCGCCTGATCCCGCGCGAGCTGGGCCTCGGCCTGCCGGAGCGAAGCCTCGTACTGCCGCGGATCGATGACGAACAGCGTGTCGCCGGCGCGGACGCTCCGCCCCTCCTCGAAATCGACCTTCACGAGATCGCCGCCGATCCGCGCGCGCACCGCGACGTTGGCGATCGGCTCGACGCGGCCGATGGCGCGGAACTGGAGCGCGACGGTCTTCCGCACGGTCTTGGCCACCGTCACGGGAACGGGGGACTGGGCCCGCTGCTGCTGTTTCGCGCCGCACGCCGAGGCGACGAGAGCGAGAGCGACCACGCCGAGGACGCGAACCGCCGGAGCCTTGAATCTCATGGTTTCCCTTTCGTGGTGCCTAGGGCGGACGGCGTCACGACCTGCGGCGCCTCCGGGGGGGGCCAGAGCGTCCCGGTCTCCCGCGCGAGCTGCGCGAGCGACAGGAACCAGTCCGCTCTCGCCACGACCTGCTGCGCCCGCGCTGACGACAGCCCCCCCTGCGCAACGAGGAGGTCGAGGATGCTCCCCACGCCGGCCTTGTACCGGCCCAGGGCCACCTCGTTGGATTCGCTCGCGCTCTCGACGAGGGTCAGGATGGTCTTCACCCGCTGGGCCGCCGTCATGAGGTTGTAGTAGCTGGCCCACACCCGGTAGACGACCTGTTGCCCGAGCGACTCGAGATCGGCCTCGGACCGGTCGGCGTCGGCCTGGGCCTGCAGCGTGTTGTACCGCTGGGAATAGCCGCTGAAGAGCGGGACCCTGAGGAGGAGCGCGGTGGTGTACGTGTCCTGGTGGCCGCCGCCTTCGTACCAGATCGGGGCGAGCTGACCGCTCAGGCCGAGGGAGAGCCGTCCGTCCGATCGCACCTTGTCGACGTGGCTCCGCGCCGCCGCGGCCCGGGAGCGCGCGGCCGCGAGGTCCGGCCGCCGCGCCTCGGCGTCGCGGATCAACTCCTCCACGTCCTTCGTGACCTTATCGAGCGGAAGGTCGCCGACCGGGACGTCCACGTCGAACGGCGTGTTCGCCGGGATGCCGACGGCGGTGGCCAGCGCTCCCTTCACCGTCTGGATCTGGCCTTCCACGGTGTCGAGCGAGAGCTGCGACTCGGCGAGCGCCGTCTTGGCCTGGAGGACGTCGGCGATGGTCGCCACGCCCGCCGCGTGTCGCTGGTCGGCCGCATCGAGGTTCGTGCGGGCCTCGTTCACGTCCGCCAGGCTCGCCTCCCGCAAGGCCTTGGCCTCGGCGAACTGGTAGTAGGCCTGCTCCACCGCCAGAACCACGTCCTGGATCGCGGCGTTGTGCGACCAATCGGCGGCGATCAGCGCCTGGCGGGCCTCCTCCACCGACGCCGCCCGTCCGCCGAGGTCGAGGAGCAGGTAGTTGACGATCAGCGTGGGGCCGTAGCTCGTTTGCTGGAACCGGATCGTACCTCCCGCGGCGGATCCTCTCAGGCGGGTCACGTTCGCATCCAGCTCGAGGTTGGGGTAGTAGGCCCCGCGCTCGCTGCCGTACGCGGCGGCGGCCGATCTCGCCGCGGCCCAGGCCGAGCGGGTCTGCGGGCTCTTGCGGAGGGCCAGGTCCACGAGCTGGGGCAGCGTCCAATGCTGCGCCGCTTCCAGCAGCTCGGGCGGGATCGGCGCGCGCGGCGCTTCGACCGCGGCCGGCATGGGGGTCCCGGGAGGGGGGGTCCAAACCACGCCGGGAGCGAGCGAGGTTCCGGGCCCCGCGTGGATCTCGGACATCGAGTGGGCGCACCCGGCGAGGACGGCGAACGCCGCGGTCAGGACGAGCGCTCCGACGTGGGATCGCATGCGCGGGCCTCCGATCGCTCTGCGGTTCATCGCGGCCTCGCGCCCGTTCTCCCCGAGGAGGCCGGAGCGCCGCGGCGATCCCCGGCGGACGCGCGGGTCCCGGCCGCCGAGAAGCGTACGATGTGCTCGGCCACCTCCTCCAGCCGCAGGGGATTCCGGCTCCATTCGCCGAGGGTCCCGAAGAGGCGTCGGTGCTGGATCACCTGGACGAGCTGGGCCACGATGGACTGGACACACAGGTTCGCCTTCGAGCGATCGAGTCCTGGGCAGGTCGCCAGGATCGCGTCGGTGAGGGCCTCGCGAACCGGCCCCACCAGCTCCTTCCGGAACACGTCGCGGGGAAGGTGCGGATCCATCCACTCCCGCGCGATGATCTCCGCGAAACGACCCCCGCCTGCCGGGGCCACCGCCGGCTCCAGGAACGCGGACGTGAACGCCTCGAGCAGGCCCTCGAGAGTGGCGCCGTCCCCGGCGTCCTCCATCGCGCGTCTGATGCTCGCGATGCGGCGGGCGCGCAACGCGGCGAGGCCGCGGCGGAACACCTCGCGGTACAGCCTGTCCTTCCCCCCGAAGTAGTAGTTCACCGCCGCCACGTTGCATCCCGCGGCGGTGGTGATCCCGCGCACGGATGCGGCGGAGTACCCCCGATCCGCGAACAGCTGCTCGGCGGCGCCGAGGAGGCGGTCCCTCGACTCCGCGGGCGGCCTGGCACGAGCTTCCCTTCGGACGGCCACGCTCCCTCCGCTCCCTCCGGACGAAGCGCCAGTTTAAAACGATCGTTCGCGAGGAGCAATCGGAGGGGAGGAACGGACTCGATCGGGATCAGGAGTCGCGGCCGCGGTTGCGCTCGAGCGCGCTCTTCAGCGCATCCCCGAGGTTCGTCCCGAACGAGGCCGCGGGCTGCGCCGGCGCCTGCTCCTGGCGCTCGTGCCGCTCCCTGGGTGCCGCGGAGGTCCTCGCGTCCGGCCGCGCCGAGGGGGAATGGGGCCGGCGCGGCGCCGGCTCGTCCGACGCGGCGGTCGCGGCCTCGTCCATCGTCAGCCGGATCCGGCGGCCGCCGTCCGCGACCTCGACCAGAGTGACCTCGACCTCCTTGCCGACCGGGAACTGCCGGGAGAGGTCGGTGCCGCGGGCGGTGCCGGTCCAGGCGTTCGGGACGAGACCCACCTGCCCGGGGCCGAGCCAGACGAAGACGCCGAACTTCTCGACCTTCTGGATCCTCCCGTGGAGCTTCGAGCCGGGTTCGAGGCGGACCGGCGCGGACGGAATCCCCTGGGCGACGGCCGGCGCCAAGCTCATCCGTCGGTGCTCCGCGTCCACCGAGATCACCAGCCAGTCGAGCGCCGTGCCCGGCTCGAGCCCGTCCCTCCAGCCCGCGGCGGAAGGCGGGAACTCCCTCGCGGATGCGAGCGCCTCGACGCCGGCCGTCAGCTCGATGAACGCGCCGAAGTCCGCGAGGCGGGTCACGGTCCCGGGGTACACCTGCCCCGCCTTGAAGCGGTCCGCCACGACCTTCCACGGGTCGTCCTGCGCCTGCCGGATGCTGAGGGAGATCCGCCCGGTCTCGCCATCGAGCTTGAGGACGCGGACCGAGACCCGCTCGCCCACCGTGAGCGCGTCCGACGCGTTCACGACGCGCGCGAGCCCGATCTCCGAGACGTGAACGAGGCCGGTGACCCCCGCGCCGAGATCCACGAACGCGCCGAAGTCCGCGAGGCGCGCGACGCGCCCCTCCGTGATCGTGCCCTCGATGAGGGTCGCGCGAACCGCCTTCGCCTCCTCGACCCGGTCCGCCTCGAGGAGCGCGCGCCGGGACACCACCACGTCGTCCCCGCCGTGGCGCATCTGGAGGATCCGGAACTTGTACGACTTTCCGAGGTGCTCCTCCGGCGTGTCGACGCGGTGAAGGTCCATCTGGGAGTGCGGACAGAAGCCGCGACAACGTCCCACCTGGACCTCGTACCCTCCCTTGATCACCTTCTCGACCTTGCCGTCCACCGGGTAGCCCGCGCGGAACGCCCTTGCCACCGCAGGGTCGCGGGGTTTACGGCGGGGCAGCTTCGCCTGAGCCGGACGCGCGTCGGAGGTCGCCCTAGGCTCCGCGCCCGCGGGCAGTTCCGCCTCGTGGGCCAACGGCCCGCCGACGCCTTTCGCGTCGGATGCGGTCCCCGCCTCGGCCCCGGACACACCGTCGCTCTCGGGCGGCGGGGCCGGGGGCTCGAACGAGCCGGTATCGGAGTCGGGTGTGAAGGTCGGATCGTCGCTCACGGCATACCTCTCGACACGTAGCCACATCCGGTCGCCGTGGGTCTCACCGGATCGCCGCGCGATTTCCGGCAAACGCTCGGGACGGGACGCTCGATTGAACCTCGCTATTGTGCCACAAGTGAGCCCCGGACTCCTGGTGATACGCTACAGGCCGATTCAAGGAGGCGGGACGGTCGTGAAAGGGACGCTGGCCGGGCTCCCGGAGGAGCCCCCTTCGGAGCCTTCGAAACCCGGGGCCTCGGTGCGGAGGAAGGCGGGCTGGCTGAGGCGGCTCTACATGACCCTTCGGACCGAGCACACGACGCCCGGCAAGGTGGCCATGGGGGTGGCGCTCGGCGTGTTCGTCGGATGCTCGCCGCTCTGGGGGCTGCATCTCGCGATCGCGGTGCTGCTCGCCACCGTTTTTCGCCTGAACCGGGTCCTGGTTTACGCGGCCACGAACCTGGCCAACCCTCTCACCGCTCCGCCGTTGATCTTCGCCGAGGTCCAGGTCGGGCATCGCCTCCTACGGGAGGCCTGGCTGGGTCTGTCGATGAAGGAGGTGGCCGAGGAAGGGGTCGCGGGGTTCTTCCGGGACTTCTTCACGGGCAGCCTGATCATCGGGACGGGGCTCGCCGTTCTGCTGGGCGTCGCGGCATGGCTCATCGCCCGCGCGGGTCGTCTGCCGGCGACGTACCAGGATCTTGTGGACACGATCGTCCGCCGATACCTCGACGTCTCGATCCGGGACGCGGAGGCGGCCCGATTCGCCCTCGTGCGGGATCCGATCCTCCCGCTCCTCCTCGAGGAACCGGCGTTCGGCGGCGCCCGGCGGATCCTCGACCTCGGCTGCGGCCGCGGCGTCGTGGCGGCCTTGGCGGCCGCCGCGCCGGTCGGGTTCGCGGCGGGTCGCTCCTACCTCGGCGTGGACGTGTCCGAACGTTACGTCCGTGCCGCGCGCGACGCGTTGCACGACGTCCCCGCCGCATCGTTCGCCGCCACCGACCTCAGGGACTTCGATCCGCCCTCCGCGGATCTCGTCCTGCTGGTGGACGTGCTGCGCTACCTTCCGCCGCCGTCCCAGGATGCGCTGCTGCGCCGGCTCGGCCGCGCCCTCTCGCCGGGGGCGACCCTGCTGGTGCGCGAGGCGGACGCCGCGGCCGGGGCGCGCTTCCGGTGGACGGCGGTCCTCGATTTCCTCTCGGTGGTCCTCCCCGGGCGGCCGCACCACCGCCTCGGATACCGTCGCGCCTCCGATCTCCGCAACGCCCTGGTCGCCGCGGGCTTCGACGTGCGGGACCGGACGACCCTGAGATCCTCGTCGCGCGCCGTGGTCCTCCTCGAGGCGATCCGCAGGCCCGGTGCGGTCGTCCGAAGTGCCACCCCGTGAGGGCCGTCGTCATATCGCGCCCCGGGGGGCCGGGGGTGCTCGAGCTCCGCGACGTCCCGGAGCCCGCGTACGGTCCCGAGGAGGTGCGCGTGGCGGTACGGGCCACTGCGCTCAACCGGGCGGACCTGCTGCAGCGCCGCGGGCGCTATCCGGCGCCTCCCGGCGCTCCCGCGGACATTCCCGGCCTCGAATTCGCCGGGGAGGTCGAGTCTCGCGGCGAGCGCGTCGTGGATCTTCGGCCCGGGGACCGCGTCATGGGCCTCCTGGGAGGAGGTGGTTACGCCGAGAAGGTCTCCCTCCACGAGCGGATGTGCCTCCGGATCCCGCCGACGCTCGGATGGGAGGAGGCCGCGGCGGTCCCCGAGGCCTTCATGACCGCCTTCGATGCCCTCTTCGAGCGGGGCCGGCTCCGTCCCGGCGGGACGGTGCTTCTGCACGCCGCCGCGTCGGGCGTGGGGACCGCGGCGCTGCAGATCGCCGGGGTTGCAGGAGCGCGAGCGATCGCACTCTCGCGCTCCGCCGATAAGCGTCGCCGCCTCGAGGAGATGGGGCTGACGCCGGTCTTCGATCCGGCGTCGCCGGGCCTGGCGGAATCGATCCGCGCCGCTGCGGGCGGGGGCGTGGACCTGGTGGTGGATCTCCTCGGCGCGGACGCCTGGGGGGTCAACCTCGAGGTGCTCGACACGGGTGGGCGCATCGTGCTGGTCGGAACCGTGAGCGGAAGCCGCGTCGAAGCGGACCTTTCCCTCCTGATGCGGAAGCGTCTCACGGTGGTCGGGACGGTGCTCAGGAGCCGCCCGATCGAGGAGAAGATCGCCCTCGCCCGCGCTTTCGATCGCCGGGTCGTCCCTCTTCTCGCCAGCGGGCGGCTCCGGCCGGTCATCGATCGCGTCCTTCCCCTCGCGGCGGCCGCCCAGGCGCACGCCGCCATGGAGGCCAACGAGAACTTCGGCAAGATCGTCCTCCGGGTGGACTGAGCGAAGCGCCGCGCGAAGCCTGCCGTAGAATCACCGCTCGGTCCGCCGCCCGCGGGCCGGAGGAGGACCTGCGTGGACCCGTCAACGTCTTCCGCGCCCGCGTCCCTCCCGGAAAACGCCTACCGCGAGCTGGCGCCCGGCGAGACCTACGTGCCGCTGATCCCCCCGACGAGCCGGGTGCCGGAGGTCACCCTCCGGTCGATCGCGTTCGGACTGGCCATGACGGTGGTGTTTTCGGCGGCGGCGGCGTACATCGCCCTGAAGCTCGGTCAGGGGATCGAGTCCGCGATCCCCATCGCGATCCTCGCCATCGGCTTCTCGGCACTCCTCGCCCGCAAGTCGACCCTGCTCGAGAACGTGAATGGAGCGCTTATAAAGACCAATAGCGTCATCCAATTCTCCAGCCATTTGGTGATTCATGCCTTCGTGGACGAGCGCCATCGCTTTTGTTTTATCTTCCTGCGCTGCCATTCTTAGTTTCCCGTGAACTTCGTCCTCTTTCAGTCAATTGCCGTCGTTATACTCCCCAGGCGCCGCTGACCGGGATGTTTGCGCCGCTGATGT
>JAIQFR010000130.1 GCA_020073205.1 Terriglobia bacterium | reverse complement strand
TTGAGGGGGTTGGTGAGAGCGCGGCGCGCGACCACGTCGAGGTTGGGGAAGCTTCGATGCGGCGTGGCACTCGGAGCGCGCCGGGAGAATCAGATGTGGAGGCGTCTGAAGCCAGGGTAAGCTGTTGTGAGGACAAGACCTAACGGTCGCAGAAACCGGCGTTCGGAACCGCTGGAATCGGCGACCTGGGCCGAAACGACGCGGCGAGTCCCCCGAGGGACTCGCCGCACGAACCGTCAGCCTCGTGTGGAATGCTCCACGTCCCTTGAAACTCGACTCCTTTCCCACGGGCGTCGCCCGCGAATCGAGGAACCGAGGGCCCGTCAAGGCGAGTAGGAACCGCTGGGGCCCTCCGCACCGCTCATCCCGATGTTCGTCACGAGGAAGAAGCGGCGTGGGTCGCCGAGGCCCACGGTCGCGCTCGGAGACATGCCGCTCCAGACCTCGTCGAAGGGGGGGTCGTCGGGGAACGAGCCCGTCCCGCCGCTCGGCCGTGCGCTGGTGGCGCCGCGCAGCCGGTACTGGCTTTGGTACGGATCGTCGGTCGGCGTCCACGCGAACGTTACGAAGCCGTCGCCCTTGCTGGCGAGGATGCCGACGACGTCCTGCGTGGGCGTGGCGCCGAGACAGAAGTCGATGCCTCTGGCCTCGTTTCCGGGCAGGACGATGACCGGCGTGAAGGCCGGCGGCCGCCCGAGGCTCCAGCATTGCGGCGACGCGCCCGGCGAGGGGGGCTGGCACACGCGGAGCTCGGGCAAGAGGTCCGCGCCGGGCAGCCCCACGACTCGATAAGTCCCCTCGGGTGCGTTCCAGTCCATATATCCGAGCCCGCAGCCGTGGCTGATCCCGTCGTCGACGAGGACCCAGGGTGTCCCCCCAAGGGTCTCCGTGCACCCCGATTCTTGGGAGAAGACGCTGCCCGAGACCTCGGCCGCGCCAGGGTGAACGCGGATGTCGATGCCTGACGCGACCGCGGCCGCATCCGGAACAGGGATCGGCGCCCCCTCGCACGCGAAAAGGGTCCCCGGTTCGGTGCCGTTCCACGCGACCGGAACGTAACTGCTCGTCTCGTAGAACGCAGCGCCGGCCACGTAGCCCGTCCCGTTCGGCGCCACGCGGAGACGGTAGGATCCGTCGGCGCACGTGCGGGCGTACGCCAGCGTCGCGCCAGTGTACGGGACCTCGAACGCCTGCACGCCGAGCTGCGCGATCGGATCGCCCGTCTGGGCGTCCAAGACCCTGCCGGTGATGGCTCCCGCATCCAGGATGTCGACGTCTCGATGGACGTCGTCCGTGCCGACGACGATGTCGGACACGTTGGCGTCCGCGAACGACGCGTCGTCGTCCATCGAGGTTCTCAACTGGTAGGTCTGATTGGCCGGGACGACGAGCGCAAAGCTCCCGTCGCCTCCGGCGGACTTCTCGTCCACCGTGCCGCAGCAGGCGTACTGCGGCGATGCGCTCACCCGGATCCCGGGCAGCGGACGACCGTTCGCCGCGCGCCGGACGAAGCCGAAGATCCGAACTCCGCCGGCGAGCAAGGTGTCCGGGAGCGACTGCGGACTCGTCGCTTCGACCACAGCCCCGCGATCGTCGCGAGCGAGTGCGTCGGTGGGGGAAGGAGTCGTGCGGATCCTGACGCCACCGGGAGCGAGTAAGACCGAGAAGTACCCGTCGTCATCGGTCAGCCTCGTTTCGTACCCGGCGTCGCTTTCGAAATCCACGCGGGCGCTTGCCACGCCGGCGCCCGGCGACGATGCCTGCACGATGCGGCCATCGACCGCCGTTCCTCCTGCGAGAACTACGGGGACGGTGACCGGCGTCTCACCGAGGGTGACCGGAAACGCGCCCGGGGCCAGCACGGTGGAGACCGGCGGGAATGCGAAGATCAGGAAGTTGCCGGCCGATCCGTGGAGCGTGTACTCGCCCGCGGCACCCGACACGGTCAAGTCGATGAAGTCCACCCCATCGCACGGGTTCGGACGAAGGAGGGCGAGCATCGTTCCCGGAATCGCACCACCCGGCCCGGTAACCGTTCCCTGAACACCGTCGCTTCCCGGGTCGTAGAGGCCGGTGTCGATGCGCAAGCTGTAGGGAGGCGAATCCACGCCGTTCGCCGTGACCTTCATGTTCCCTTTCTGGGCGCCCGAAGGGACTTGGGCAGCCAGCAGGCCTCGCACCGCGTCGAACTGGACCGAGGTGGCTTCCAAGGTCGGGCTCGTCCCGTCCGAGAAGAAGACGCGGACCGGCGGAATCAGACCTTCGACCTGAAGGAGCACCTTCTCGCCCACCTGCACGTGGGACGGGGCGGAGTTCATCACCCCGGTGATTCGAGGAACGGCGGCAACGTTCGTCGTGCAGAGCACGAGCGCCACGCCGAGTGCCGCTGCGTGCGGCCAGCCTGACGCGACGGAGGCACGTCGAAGCATATCCACCTCCTGGTGAGAGCGCGGCCTTGGGTTCGCAAAGCGGCATTAAAGCAAGAGCCCTGCCTGGCGGTGCGTCAACGGGAGTGGAATTCCACCGGTGCTCGCGGTCTGCTGGAACCAGGAGGGTTGCCGGTGCGCAACCTCGTCCGCGCCTCCGCGGCTCCGTTCTCGCAGCCCAGGCGGACCGCCGCGAATCGGCAGACGCTCACATTCCTGACGCCATCGCGCGGCACGTGGAAAACGCCGCGCGTATCCGTAGATCTCGAATACACCGACTTTTTCATGCGGCAGGGGAAGTCTTCAGTCTCCAGGAATTCAGGCCGGACCTCACCTTCTCGGCGATTTGCCATCAGCTCGTGTTGGCCCGGAAGATCCTGCTTCTGTCCCGGGACCGGCCGCGGTTCTCCCGAATCGCGCCAGGTACCGAGTCTGCCGACCACGAAGCGCCCATCCCAACAGCTCCGTCCCGAGGCACCCACGGCGCTCGTGTGCTGGGGTGAGGAACGGAAGGGACCAATGCCCATCGAGCGCACGCTGCAGGGCGATGCCGAGACGAACCTGAGTTTCCCCGCCATCGACCTCGAGCCAGGGACGGATCGCTGCACGCAGGTGCGCGACATGACTCCCGCGAACACGATGGGATCAGGCAGGTTTCGCGACGCCGTGGTCGTCGGCCAGGAGAATGAGGAACTGGCAAGAGCCGAGCGCACGTTCGACGTCCAAGCGGGGTCTGAACGCAGCGTGGTCGTCCAAACCACCTCGAAGTAGCACCGTACGCCACGGTGGCCAGCTCGTCGGCGCGTTCCTCGGTGGTGCGGTACTGATGTCTTGTCCCTCGGGAAAGGCGCCCTTCGCTCCGCCGCGGCTCGTCCGCACCGCCCTCCGTCACCGCCCTGATGTGGTCGATCCCGTAGCCGGGGCGGCGGCCGGTGGGCGCCGGTAGCGAACAAGTCCTATCTCACTCGTCGCCAGGACGGACGCAATGGGTGGCGCTTCGCTTGTCTCGCGCGTCTCTCGCGCTTACGTTTAGCACGTGTGCACGCACCTGGGGGCGCCCATGCGAAGAGTCGTAGTGTGTTTCACGTTCGTCCTCGCCGCCGTGGGGCTGGTCGAGCCTGCGGTCTTCGTCCGCGAGTTGACGTTCGACGAGCGGGTCAGCGCGCAGGAAGCCATCGAGCGCGTCTGCTACTCGCACCAGATCGGCGCGACGAAGCCGTTCGACGAAGCGGTGCCGCGTGCCGTGCTCGAGCGCAAGGTTCGCGACGTGCTGCGGAAGACCGTCGCTCTCGAGACGTACTGGAAGACGCCCGTCACCGCGACGATGCTCGACCGCGAGGTCGAGCGCATGTTGCGGTCGTCGCGCCTCCCCTCGCGGCTCCAAGAACTGTTCGCGGCGCTCCACGACGATCCGTTCCTCATCAAGGAATGCGTCGCGCGCGCGACGCTCGTCGACCGGATGACACGCAGCTTCTACACGAACGACGCCGCGGGCTCCGAGCCGAAGCGATCGTGGGACGAGTGGTGGGCGAGCGTCGCGGGGACGCTACCGGTGGAGAAGGTTCACGCGGTGGCCGACGACACGGTGATCGCGCCGGCGGTTCCGGCGTCGTCGTCGAGTTCCGCCAAGTTCGCGGCCGACGGCTCGCCCTGCGTCGCCGGCGACGCTTGGGAGCGCGGGACGCTGGACGGTTTACCGTCGACCCGACTCGAGCACACCGCGGTCTGGACCGGGAGCGAGATGATTGTCTGGGGAGGCGTGGCGCCGGAATCCGCTGGCATCGGGAGCCGCTACGACCCCGCGACCGACTCCTGGACACGCATCTCCGGACTCGGAGCGCCCACCGCGCGCTCGAGGCACACCGCGGTCTGGACGGGTCACGTGATGGTGATCTGGGGTGGTTACGAACCGAGTGACTACCTCGTTGTCAACACGGGCGGCCGCTACGACCCGCTGACCGACGCGTGGTCCTCGACCTCGCTCGCCGGCGCACCCCAGGCGCGGCAGTTGCACACCGCGGTGTGGACCGGACACGAGATGGTGGTGTGGGGAGGCAACAACGGCTCGACCCTGAAAACCGGTGGGCGCTACGATCCGATCGCGGACACGTGGACGCCGACGTCGACCGTGAACGCGCCCGGTGTGCGGAGCAGCCAATTCGCCGTCTGGACCGGGCAGCTCATGGTCGTGTGGGGCGGCTCCGGCGGCGCGTCCGGAGGTCGCTACGATCCCGTGACGGACTCGTGGACCCCCGTTTCGACGGTCGGCGCCGCCGGGAGCGGCTTTGCGACGGTCTGGACCGGCAGCGTGATGATCGTCTGGGCTGGGGCCGGCTCGAGCGGTCGGTACGATCCCGTCGCGGACACCTGGACCCAGGTGACGTCCGTCGGCGCTCCGGTCACGGGCTCGAACGGGACGGCGGTCTGGACGGGCGGCGCGATGATCGTCTGGGGCGGCTACGCGAATATGGACACCAACGCCGGCGGCCGCTACGATCCCGTCGCCGACGCCTGGTCGCCGACGTCGACCGTAGGCGCACCGGCACCTCGCCGGTACCACACCGCGGTCTGGACAGGGTCCTTGATGGTGGTGTGGGGCGGCTGGGGAAGCACCCCGGGAGCAAGCGGAATCTTCGACTCCGGCGGGCGATACGACCCCGCGACCGACTCCTGGACGCCGACCTCGCGCGACGGAGCGCCGTCGCCGCGGATGAACCACTCCGCGGTGTGGACCGGCACCCGGATCATCGTCTGGGGCGGTGATGCCACCTACACGTCGAGCTTTCTCAACGACGGCGGACGGTACGATCCCGCGACCGACGCGTGGACTCCGATGTCGGGCGTCGGCGCTCCTTCGGCGCGCGCGTACCATACCGCGGTCTGGACCGGAAGCGCGATGCTGGTCTGGGGAGGGTACGGCAGCCCGTCCGTCGACGTCGGCGGACGATACGACCCGATGTCGGACACGTGGACGCCGATTTCGACCTCGGGAGCTCCGACCCAGCGCGAACGCGCGAGCGCCGTCTGGACGGGGGGCGTGATGGTCGTCTGGGGAGGAGGAGGTTTTCTCAATACCGGTGGACGATACGATCCAGTGTCGGACCGCTGGTCACCAACGACGACGGTCGGTGCGCCCTCGGGACGGATCTACCAGTCCGCGATTTGGACCGGAAGCCGCATGATCGTCTGGGGAGGCTATCTCGTGAGCGGGGGCACGTTCTACTACTGCAACTCGGGCGGCATTTACGATCCGGTGTCGGACAGCTGGACCTCGACGTCGCTGGTCGGTGCGCCCTCACCCCGCTCGGAGCACGCGGCGGTTTGGACCGGAAGCCGGATGCTCGTATGGGGCGGCTACGCTGAATCCGGGTCGGGTTCTTCCTCGTACTTCAGTTCCGGCGGGTCGTACGACCCTTCGACGGACACGTGGTCGCCCACATCGACGAGCGGCGCTCCCACGGGGAGGGCAGATCACTCCGCGGTCTGGACGGGTGCCGCGATGATCGTGTGGGGAGGCAGCGACCCCGACGGTTACCTCGACACCGGGGGCCAGTACGATCCGGTCGCGGACGCCTGGTCGGCGACTGCCATCACCGACGCGCCCGGCCCGCGTCGCTACCACACCGTGGTTTGGACGGGAAACGAGATGATCGTGTGGGGCGGCGACAATGGGGCGGGCTCCTTCGGCGACGGCGGCCGCTACGTCCCAGGAGGGTTGGGCTGCGACGACGGGAACGCGTGCACGCTCGATACCTGCGACGCCGTTCTCGGCTGCGTCCACACGCCGGTCGACGGCGTCGCCTGCAACGACGGCGATCCGTGCACGGCGCCCGACGTTTGCTCGAGCGGTACGTGCGTCGGCGCCCCCGCGCCGATGCCGCCCGATATCGGAAGTTCGGTCCGTCTCGACGGCGGTACCGCGACGGCGATCAGCTGGAGCGACCCGCCGGGGCCGTACAACGTCTACCGCGGCTTGATGGCAGGAGCGTGGACGTACAACCACACCTGCCTCGACGCGGACATCCTCGGCCCCACCACCGATTCGGGAGTACCAGACGTGGGCCGGATGTACTACTACCTGGTTTCGCGGAGAGACGATGCGTGCCACCTGGAGTCGATTCTTGGACGCGATTCCAGCGGCATGCCGGACCCGAGCCCGAGTCCGTGCCCGTGAGCGGGGACCGGATCATCTGAGGGGCGACGCCGCCGATGACTGGCCCCGGAGGGACGAGGGACACGGGGCGGCGAGGAGATGTTCTCCGGCGAACTCTCCGCGTAACGCTTGGCGGGGGCAAGGAAGCTTGCCGATCCGCCATCCCTAGTGACCCGGTAGGGTCGTGAAGACTGAGCCGGGTGGCGAGCCAGACCACCGAATTACAAACTCTTTCGACCGAGTGGTGGACTCAAAGAGGAATCCTTCCGTCCCGAAGGCCGCGGAAAACCCACGTCAGTCGCGCCCTTTTCGTCGGCCCGGTCGCCGGAACGTTTTCCGCGCCTGAGCAGTGGTTCCCGACCGCTCCCCATAGCGCCGGATCGGCGCCTTCTTGACTCTCCCACTCTCTTCGACCGGCGGAGAGCCAAATGTTCCACTTCGAGCGCGATCTGGGTATTCTCTCCGGCAGTGACCGATCCATCGGCGCACGGCCCGCGCCGCCCTTGCCAATGGGGTAGCCGGACCGCCGGAACGACGGGGAATTGTATTCACTCCTTCCCCCTCGATCGCGACCGGCGAATGCTCCCGGGCAGCGGGCGGACGTCGAGGAATTCAGCCACGCGGGCTGCGGAAGGGGAGCGTCGACCTCGGCACGAAGATAGACGCGTAAGGAGTGGTACTTGGCGATCTTGCCACAAAGCGGGCAGACGCTACCACGAACCACGACAGCTAAGATCAACCGCGAGTCAAGAGGGAGGGACCGACCGTGCGGGCACCAGCATGGACTGAAGGGGAGTTTGAGGAACTCCTCCAGGCCGGGCAGCGCAGCAGCGACGAAGTCTCACGCCTTCTCCAAAGCCGGACGGAAGGCGCTACCGCCATCGTCCAACAGGGGGTACACGCTTTCCACAAGGGGCAGAACATATCGATGTTGTCCCAGATGATGCTGCGACGGCTTCGAGACCGTGCTCGGCCGATCAACTGTCCTGTGTGCGGCAGGGCGGCGATCCGCTGAGAACGCTTGCGAGCGTGAGCAGTCGGGGACAAAGTAACCGCGGAACCCTTCTCGCCGCGCCTCGCTGCTTCGCGGGACGCGGCTGAGCGCGAACGCTACCAGCAAGCGACTTCCAGATGAACACTGTACCGGCAGATCTGCGGCTGGCCGTCGAGACCGTGGTCGCCGAAATCCGCCGACGCGTCCGAAATGGCGCTCTGCCCCTCGTTGTTGCCGTCGACGGGCGCAGTGGATCGGGAAAGTCGACCGTGGCCGAGTTGGTGGCGCCAAGGGTTCGCGCCACCATCGTGCCCACCGATGACTTCTTTGCCGCCAGCATTCCCAACTTCGACTGGGATGTCCGAACACCCGCGCAACGGGCGTCTGCCGCGATTGACTGGCGCCGCCTGCGAACCGAAGCCATCGAGCCGCTCCGCGCCGGGCAGCCCGCTTGGTGGCGGGCCTTCGATTTTGGCGCAGGGGTCCGCCCGGACGGCAGCTATGCCATGCAGCGTGATTTGACGGTGCGGTCACCGTGCCCAGTCGTCATCCTGGACGGGGCATACTCCGCTCGTCCCGAGTTGGCTGATCTGATCGATTTTGCAGTTCTCATTCAGGCGCCGGCCGCCGTGCGTCACGAGCGCCTCGCTGCGCGCGAGACGCCTCAGTTCCTTGAACTGTGGCACGCTCGATGGGACGAGGCGGAGGCGTACTACTTCGAGCATGTGCGCCCGCCGGCGACACTTGATCTCGTCCTTACGACCGGATCATTGTCGGCCCCCACGCTGGGCACTCCGACCTAGGCCCAAGACAAGCGTGGTTGAAGAGATCGTGAGGCCCGATGCGACGGCGACTGACGGCGCCACACGCGCAGCCGCGCTTCGTTGACCGCCGTCATCAGCGACTCGATGGAAGCCTCGGAAAACCGGCGGCAGAAGTCTCCTGCGGTCGTCGGGTCACCTCCCAGCTCGTAAGCGACGGCATCACGATCGTCCCGGTCGGCCAGGGATTCCGGGACATGTCGGCGCCGACCAAGGAGTTGGAGAAGCTCCTGTTGTCGAAGCGGTTGCAGCACGGCGGGAATCCGGTGCTCCGGTGGATGGCCGACAACGTGTCGGTGAGGGAGGATCCCGCGGGGAACCTGAAGCCCGACAAGGCGAAGAGCACGGGCCGGATCGACGGGATCGTGGCGACGATCGTGGCGCTGGGGCGGGCGATCGTGCGGTGCGGCGAGGGCGAGGTGCGGATCTGGGGCCTTGAGGATTGAACTCGCCGGCGTGCCGGGTTATGCGCACAGTACCGAGAGCAGGTGGGGATTGCGATCGGACCAGTGGGAGGTGCGACTCGCCGCTTCAGCACGCGTGCAGGAGGATCGCGTCAACCTCGGCTTCGGCGTCGAGCCAGTCCCGCTCGGGACTGCCGCCCCGGAACCCGCGACGCTCCGCCTTGAGATAGGCCGCCTCCGCGATCAGCTTGCGGCGCTGGTCCTGCGGAACGCTGTTGCGCGACGCGATGCCATCGACGGCGGACGCCAGCTTCGCTCCCATATCTCTCGTCACCCAGGACACGTTATTCCTCGCCGGTAAGACGGGTCCCTTCGTGCGGTTGTTGTTGTCCGACTTCATTATCAGCACCTCCGTTGGATTGACTTGTCGCGCTGGTTTGCGCGTAGTCGCCGGTCGCAAGATACTCCAACGGCCCGGCGGCTGCCATGAGTCAGCGGGCCTCCCGATCGGGCAGGGCCTCGGCGGCGACGCAGGTTTGCCGCAACTACCATCGTCGCTTCGTGTTACGATCCCGTCCTTCACGAGGAGGACCCGTCGTGCCGAAACGCCACCGCAACCCGTTCACGAATCACTTTCGCGTCATCCGCCAGTCCCTCACCGCGATCGACCGGTCGCTCGGGCGGCTCGTCGCGCTCGCGAACGGCGATGGGCGAGGCGGGTCCGCAGATCGCGAGCCGCAGAAGCTCAAGCTGAAGCTGTCACCCCAGCGCCGCGCCGCGCTCAAGCTCCAGGGTCAGTACATGGGCTACCTTCGGAACCTGAAGCCCAGGCAGAAGGCGCTGGTCAAGGCGCTGCGGAAGGAGAAGGGATTCCGCGCGGCGATTGCGATGGCGAGAAGGATGGCGGGCCAATAACGCCCCTGAGCCATCGCGAGGTGCAGGCTGGCGCGTAGGGGAGGCCGGCGCGACCCGCGAGGGGCCGTCATGGAATTGCAACCTCGCGATTCTGAGTCAATTCGACAGGCATTCCAGCCGAGGGCAGCCCGTTGCAAGCGCTACGCAGCGGCAACCGTCCCTCCCACGAGGGCGCCCCGGAGCGGTTCGATCAGGCGGCCGAGCTGTGTCGCCGGGCCGGCTTTCGACGAATCACCTTTCGCGGGGACACCGACTTCACGCAGAGACGGCACCTGGATCGTTGGGATGCGCAGGGCATCCGCTTCGTCTTCGGTTGCGATGCCAGTACGGGTGCCGGCGCAGGTGGCGCGAACGGGCCGGCGCGTGGCGTTTCGCCTGTTGTCCTGGAATCCGTGGCAGCACGTGTTCTTGCGTGGCGTCGATCAGCTTCACGGTCGAATGCAGTGCTGAACGACCGGCTCTCGCGACGACCGGGACAGGGAGGCCCGGATGGTGGTAACGGACTCGAGTACAAAACGGAAGACGGTCAGACCAACGGACGACGACGCAAGAGAACAGGGCGCAGGGCGCCCCTCCACCCCCTTTCTCTCAGCGAATCGCAGTCCCATCGGACCTCACGCCGTTTCGTAACACGCTTGTTTTGGGATTAGTAGTCGGATCGTCACCACCTTCAGATGCAAGCGAGGAAGAGAGCCCAGCGCAGAAATTCACCTTCTCGCCTGGGGGCTCCAAGCGAGCCGCGCTGGCGCACACATCCGTGTTGCCGGTCGGCCCAACAGGATCAGGCCGGAGCCGCCAGCTACAGCGGGATCGGCGGGAACAGCGGCACGCAGTGCCCAGCACCCGCACACGCCGCCAGGCACGTGTTGCAGTAAACCCTCCCGTTATCGCAGAGGACGGGGGAGCAATACATCGGGCAGATCCCGCACTTCGCCAT
>JAIQFR010000129.1 GCA_020073205.1 Terriglobia bacterium | reverse complement strand
CACCGGGCGGGCGCGGCACCCGACAGTCTATCGCGTAAGGCGGGGACGGAGAACCGCGGTTCGCGAAGGAGCCTCAGGCCGTTCCCGATCACGAGGAGCGAGGCCCCCATGTCGCCGGCGATCGCCGCCCAGAGCGAAGCGTGCCCGAGGTACGTCAGCGCCACGAAGACGGCCTTCACTCCCAGGGCGAACGCGATGTTCTGCCGGACGACGAGGAGGGCCCGCCGCGAGTGGCGGACGAGCCAGGGGATCCGCTCGAGATCGTCGGACATGAGCGCCACGTCCGCGGCCTCGATCGCCGCGTCGCTGCCGGCGGCACCCATCGCGATGCCCACGCCCGCGCGGGCCATCGCCGGCGCGTCGTTGACGCCGTCGCCGACCATGGCGACCTTGCCGAATCGCCTCACGAGGTCCTCCACCACCCGGACCTTGTCCTCGGGCAGGAGCTCCGGGTGGGTCTCGTCGAGGCCGGCCTCGCGCGCCACCGCTTCGGCGGTGGCCCGATTGTCTCCCGTGAGCATCACGATTCGCTCGATCCCGGCGGACCTCAGCTCCTCGATGGCCCGGCGGGCTCCCGGCCGGATCCGGTCCAGGAGCGTCACGAAGCCGAGCACGCCGCGCTCGTCCCCCACGGTCACGATGGTCCGTCCCGGCCCCGCCAACGCGTCGAGCCGGGACCTCGTCTCCTCGGTGCCGGCCCCCTGCTCCTCCAGGAACCGGTGGGACCCCGCCCAGCACGCGCGGCCGCCGACCTTCCCGGAGATCCCCTTCCCCCGGACCGCCCGTGCGTCCTCCGCAGGCGGGAGGTCGAGCCCGAGCGCCTCCGCGTGCGCCGCGATCGCCCGTCCGATCGGGTGCTCGCTTCGCGCCTCCAGCGCGGCGACCGTCTCCAGGACCTCGCGCTCCCACCTCCCCTCGAGCGCTTCCACCCCGACCACTCGCTGCCGCCCCTCGGTCACGGTCCCGGTCTTGTCCAGCGCCACTGCCCGAATCCGCGCGGGAGCCTCGATGAAGGCGCCCCCTTTCACCAGCACGCCGTGGCGGGCCGCAGCCGCCAGCGCCGCGACGATGCTGACCGGGGTCGAGATCACGAGGGCGCACGGGCAGGCGATCACAAGCAGCACGAGGGAGCGGTAGACCCAGGGGCCCCACGGCTGGCCGAGGAGCAGCGGCGGCGCGACGAGGGTCGCCGCCGCGAGCACCATGACCGCGGGCGTGTACGCCCGGGCAAACGCGTCGACCCACCTCTCGACCGGTGCGCGGCGGTCCTGCGCCTCCCCCACCATGCGGATGATCCGCGCGAGCACGGTGTCGCGGGCGGGCCGGTCCACCTCGACCGTGAGCACCCCGTCGCCGTTGATGGTCCCCGCGAAGACCTCGTCCCCCGGCCGCTTGTCCACCGGAAGGCTCTCGCCGGTGATCGGCGCCTCGTCCACCGACGTCTCCCCGTCCAGGACCCTGCCGTCCAGCGGGATCCGCTCGCCGGGGTGCAGGACGATCCGCGAGGCGACCGCCACCTCGTCGACGGGCACGAGGTCTTCCCGACCGGATTCCCTGACCACTCGGGCGCGCGGCGGCGACAGGTCGAGGAGGCGCTCCACCGCCCGCCGGGCGCGGCCCACGCTCCAGGACTCGAGCAGGAGCGACAGCGAGAACAGGCAGGAGACGGTGGCCGCCTCCAGCCACTGGCCGATGGCCGCGGCGCCCACGACCGCGACGGTCATGAGCAGGTTCATGTCCGGCCGCAGGCGGCGCAAGGCGAGCCAGGCCCTCGGGACCACGAGCGAGAGGCCGCACGCCGCCGCGACGGCGTAGATCGCGGCCGACGCGGAAGGGACGGCGCTACCGCCCTCGCTCCCCCGGAGCGCGGGGAGGAGCCCGCCGGCGCTCGCGGCGTGCACGAGGAAGCCGGCGGCCGTGGCGACTCCGCTCGCCGCGGTGGTCAGGATCCGCGCGCGTCGGGCCCGGCGCTCCGCGCGACGCGGCTCGCCGTGGGCGTCGACCCACTTCTCCGCCCGCATCCCCGTCCTCGCCACCGCGGCGAGGATCGCCGCCTCGTCGAACCCGGCGGCCTCCGCCCTGACGGTCATGCGGGCGCGGAGGAGGTCGAACGCGAGACGGTCGTCGCCCCCGACCACGGGGCCGACCTCCCGCTTGAGCGCGGCGACCTCGTCCGCGCAGTCCATCCCCTCGATGCGGAACGACGACCCCACGCTCTCTACCCCGTCGCGCACCGGAGGCGATCAGGAGGCGAGCCTCGTGAACGCGCCCTCGGGGTGCAGGAGATTCCCGCACCGGTAGAAGCGTACCCTGCGCACCTCCCGGCCGTCCACGGAGAGGACCAGGGGCACCTCCTCCCGAACCGTGGCGAACCGCAGCAGAAGCTCCCGCTCGAGGCGCGGCTTCTCCGTGAAGAACAGGACGTCCCGCCCCACGAGCTCCGCCGGTCGGTACCAGTAGAGCGAGGCGAGCCCGTGCGTCCCGCGGTCGATGTTCGCGAAGCGGACCGGGATGCGGCCGCCGGTCCGGAACGCGACCTGGTGGACGTCCGAGTAGCTCGCGGATGCCGCCAGCTCGCCCCGCCCCAGGCGCCGCTCGACCTCGCGGGCGATCTCCCCGTCCCCCAAGAGCGGCGCGAGCTTGGCGGTCCCTCCTCCTGCGGCGCCCGCCGTCCATCGCCACTCGGCGCGGATCCAAGGCTCGGGAAGGACGGCGACGGACAGCAGGAGCGCGACGAACGCGACGCCGATCGCAGCCCCCGCGATCTCGAGCGCGCCGCGCCAGCGGAATCGCGAGAGCGCCAGGGCCGCGGCCGCGGCGAGGAGGCCGGGTCCGCCCCAGTGCGCGCCGACTTCTTCCTTGAGCGCGACCGCGCCGAAGAGCACGAAGGGCGCCGCGGCCCCCCAGGCCACCGCCCGCCACGCGGGGTCGCTCCGCCGCGCGGCGCGCCACCACGCCACCGCGAGGGCCGCCAGGATCGGAGGCGAAGCCACGAGGAGGCTCCCGATCGCGAACCTAGCGAGGTACGAGAGCCCGAGCGGCTTCGGCGCGTGCCTCCCGGCGAGCTGGAACGCGAGATTGTCCCCGCCGTGCGCTGCCGCCCAGATCCAGACCGGGGACGTGAGCGCGAGCGAGAGGAGCGCCGCGAGATACGGCGTCGGCGTCGTGAGGTCGGCTCGCGCCCGCCGCGAGGTCATCGCCCCGACCCACGCGCCCGCCGCGAGCACGACCGGGAACTTCCCCAGGAAACCGAGCCCGCAGGCGACGGCGAACCCCCACCATCCCCACCGGTCCCCCTGCGCGATCGCGACCGCTGCCCAGACGGCCGCCACGTAGGCGGCACCCAGGACCGCGTCGGTGGACGCGTAGAAGAAGCCGACGAGGAAGAGCGGCATCGCGGTGACGACGAGCCAGGCCCTCGCGGCGTCGCGCGCGCCGCCGCCCAAGCTCCGGATCAGGCGGTACAGGAAGAAGCCGGTGAGCCCTCCCGATACCAGCGCCGGGAACCGGACGGCGAGGGCCGTCTCGCCGAAGAGGGCGCGGCCGGCGGCGATCCCCCAGATCG
Organism: Terriglobia bacterium; assembly: GCA_020073205.1. Classification (NCBI taxonomy): domain Bacteria; kingdom Pseudomonadati; phylum Acidobacteriota; class Terriglobia; species Terriglobia bacterium. The sequence continues at coordinate 7,536 of JAIQFR010000129.1, read as the reverse complement.
TCAGCGGCGGCATGTCGAAATAGCTCCAGTCGAGGTGCCGGGAGCAATCCCAGTAGTAGGCCTCGTCGCCGGAGAGCGGCAGGAGCGCCGCGAGGATCGCGCGGAGGAGCACGGTCCCCGCGACCAGCGCGCCGTAGCGAAGCCCGGCGCGATCGGGCTCCACGGTCACGATGAAAGGACCGTCCCGGGTGACCGTCTCCCCTCCTCGCGGGCGAGCGTTCCCGACGCGGAGCGGCGGCGGGGAGGCGCCCGGCGAGAGTGTAATCCCGACCCCGATGATCCTGCGGCGGGGCGCTCCGCTCCCGGTTTCCTGACCGATCCGGTTCGATGCGGGTTTGGGGTAGACTCCCCTTCCGACGGGACTCGGAGGGGAGGAACATGAGCGTGCCCCCGGTCCGCAACGCCCGACGTTCCGCCGCCGTGTTCACCGCGGCGGCGACCCTCGTCGGCTGGTTCCTCCTCCTCGCCGTCGCGCCGTGGGGGTGCGCGGGGGTCCGGGCCCCCGCGAAGATCGCCCCGCCGGCGGCCGTCGCCGCTCCCGAGGCGCCGGCGGTCGTCGTCGCCCCGCAGAAGGACTGGTCCGACGCCGTCCTGTACTTCGCCCTGCTCGACCGCTTCGCGGACGGCGACCCCTCGAACGACGTCCACGTCGACCCGGCGCAAAAGGGGACCTTCCACGGGGGCGACCTCGCCGGGCTCCAGCAGCACCTCGACGATCTGGCCGACCTCGGGGTCACCGCCATCTGGATCAACCCGGTGGTGAAGAACATCCCCGGATTCGTCACCGGCGCGGGGTTCCCGGACTGGGCCTACCACGGGTACTGGGCGGACGATTTCTACCAGACCGACTTCCGTTTCGGGAGCGAGGCCCAGCTCAAGATGCTCGTCGAGGACTGCCACCGGCGCGGCATCAAGGTGCTGCTGGACGTCGTCTACAACCACGTGGGATACGACTCGCAGTACCTGACCAACCCGCGGACGAAGGGATGGATCCGCAACCCCTGCGGGTCCGACGACCTCACCACGTGCGTGGGCGGTCTCCCCGACCTCCGGACCGAGCTTCCCGAGGTGGCCGAATTCCTGTACGAGGCGCACCTGGGCCGCGCGCAGCGCGTGGGTCTGGACGGCTTCCGTCTCGACACGGTCAAGCACGTGGATCACCCGTTCTGGCAGGAGCACCGCCGGCGCACCCGCGAGCGTCTCGGAAAGAGCTTCTTTCTCGTCGGCGAGGTCTGGGGCGGCGACGCGCAGTCGCTCGACCCCTGGTTCGAGGGGGACGAGATGGACGCAGGGTTCGACTTCTCGTTCCAGGGAAGCGTCCTGGGCTTCCTTCTGGGGCGAGGGCGGACGGTCGCGTTCGACCGCTACCTCAAGTCGAGGGAGAAGGTCCGCGCCGGCCACTACCTCGCGCATTTCCTCTCCTCGCACGACGTGCCGGGGCTGCTCTGGCAGCTCGGGGGGGACAAGCAGGCGTTCCGGCTGGCCGCGATCCTGGAGTTCACGTCCCCGGGTATTCCGACCATCTACTACGGCGAGGAAGTCGGGCGCCTCGGCGGCGACTGGCCGGACAATCGAAGCGACATGCCCTGGGGAGAACGGCAGGTCCGTCCGGGCGCCGGCCTCCCCCGGGACGAGGCGCTGAGGAGCGACTACAAGCGTCTGATCGCGATCCGGCGGGCGCACCCGGCGCTCTCCCGCGGGATCCACGCACCGCTGTCGACGGAAGGCGACCTCCTCGTGTTCGTGCAGCGCGACCCCGCGAGCGGCGACGCGGTGGTGGTCGCGGTGAATCGCGGGAGCGCGCCGGCCACCGCCCGGTTCGATACGCCACCGGAATGGAGCACCGCCGCGGTCCGGGACCTTTGGAACGGCGAAGACGTCCCCACGGCGGGAGGCGCGATCGAGACCGAGGTGAACCCGAAATCCGCGAGGATTCTCGCGGTAAGATGAGCCCCCACAAGCCCCCCCCGGGAGTGGAGCCGCCATGGCCGAGGTGACCCTCAAGGACGTCTCCAAGAGCTACGGGTCGGTCAAGGTCATCGAGAGCCTGGACCTCGCGATCCACGACCAGGAGTTCATGGTGCTGGTCGGCCCGTCGGGGTGCGGGAAGTCGACGGCTCTCAGGATGATCGCAGGGCTCGAGGAGATCACGGGCGGGACCATCGACATCGGCGGCCGGATCGTGAACGACCTCCCTCCCAAGGATCGCGACATCGCGATGGTGTTCCAGAGCTACGCGCTCTACCCGCACATGACGGTCCGGGAGAACCTGGCGTTCGGGCTCAAGATCCGCAAGATGCCGCAGGTGGAGATCGACCGGCTCGTGGGGGAGGCGGCGCAGATCCTGGACATCCCGCACCTCCTGGATCGCAAGCCCAAGCAGCTCTCCGGCGGTCAGCGCCAGCGGGTGGCGGTCGGCCGGGCGATCGTGAGGAAGCCCGCGGTCTTCCTCTTCGACGAGCCGCTCTCGAACCTCGACGCCAAGCTGCGCGTCCAGATGCGGGCCGAGATCTCGAAGCTCCAGTCCCGTCTCCGCACCACGACCATTTACGTGACCCACGACCAGGTCGAGGCGATGACCATGGGTCACAGGATCGCGGTGATGAAGGACGGCCGGCTCCAGCAGGTCGGGACGCCGCTCGAGGTGTACGAGCGGCCGGAGAACGTCTTCGTGGCGGCGTTCATCGGCACGCCGCCGATGAACTTCCTCAAGACGTCCATCACCGACGACGGCGCGCGCCTCGCCGCGTCGAAGTTCGAGATCCCGGTGCCGGCTTCGCTGCGGGCGGTGTCGGACGCCCACCGCGGCCGCCAGGTCGTCGCGGGGATCCGCCCCGAGAACATCCTCGACGCCGCCAAAGCGGCAAGGGGAGAGTCCGCGCGCCTCTCGGTGGACGTCGAGATCGTCGAGCCGCTCGGCCACGAGGTGATCGTTCACGGCCGAGCGGGCGACGACATCCTGGTTTCGAAGCTCGACCCGCACCGGGCGCCTCGCATGGGAGAGAAGATCGACGTGGTTCTCGAGCTCGACGCCCTTCACCTTTTCGACGCCGGGACCGAGCGCCGCCTGACGGCGTGAGGCCGCTGGCTCGGCAGGGAGAAGCCGTCCTTAGAGGATCGGGAGGCCATCATGAAGAGCTTCAAGTCCGCCGGGACCGTGGCAGCGGTCCTTCTGACGATCGCCGGGCTCGCCGTCGTCCCGAGCGTCCCCTCGCGGGGAGAGGCCCCGAAGGAGCTCGTGGTCTGGCACGCCTACCGGGGTGACGAGAAGGCGACGTTCGAGAGGGTGGTCGCCAAGTACAACGAGGCGAAGGCCGCGTCCGGGGTCAAGGTCACCACGCTCGCGGTCCCGTACGATGCGTTCGCCGACAAGATCACGGCCGCGGTGCCGCGCGGGAAAGGGCCGGACATCTTCATCTACGCGCAAGACCGGCTCGGGGGCTGGGTCGAGGCCGGGAACACCATCGAGCCGATCGACTTCTACCTCGACAAGGCGGTCAAGGACCGGTTCATCCCGACCACGATGGAAGCGATGACCTACCAGGGGACCGTGTACGGGCTACCGCTGAACTACAAGGTCATCGCCATGGTCTACAACAAGAAGCTCGTCGAGAAGCCCCCCAAGACCACCGGCGAGCTTTCGGCCATGGCCAGGAAGCTCACCGACGTCAAGACGGGACGGTTCGGGGTCGCCTACTGGTACTCGAACTTCTACTACCACGCTCCCCTGATGAACGGCTTCGGCGGGAAGGTATTCGACGCGTCCCGGAAGCCCGTCCTGAACTCCGCCGAGAACGTGAAGTCACTCGAGCTGCTCATGAAGTGGGTCGATCGGGAGAAGTTCCTTCCCCTCGAGCCGTCCACCGCGCTCGTGACCTCCCTGTTCAACGAGGGGAAGGCCGCGATCGTCTTCTCCGGCCCCTGGTTCATCGGCGAGATCGCCAAGGGGATCGACTTCGGCCTGGCTCCCCTCCCGACGATCGACGAGGCCGGCGGCAAGCCGATGCGTCCGTGGATGACGGTCGAGGGGGTCTACATCGCCGCCCCCTCCAAGAACAAGGAAGCGGCCTACGACTTCCTGAAGTACGTCACCGATCTCCCGGTGGCGAAGATCCTCGCGGTCGAGGGACGCCAGACCCCGGCGAACCAGAAGGTCTACGACGATCCCCAGGTGGGAAACGACCCGATCCTGAAGGAGTTCAGGAAGCAGGTCGAGGTGGCGATCCCGATGCCGAACGTCCTGGAGATGACCATGGCCTGGTCCCCGGTGACCACCGCGATGAACACGCTCGTCAAGGGCGCCGCCACGCCCAAGTCGGCCATGGACGTCGCGCAGCAGGAGCTCGAGAAGGACATCGCGAGGCTGAGAAAGAAGCCATGATGCCCGGCGCCTCCCCTCGCCGTCGGATCGCGATCGGGCTCGCCCTGGGTGCGGCGCTGACGGCAGGGCTCGGCCTATGGCTCCTCGGATCGGCGCTCTCCGACGAGGCGCGGGTCCGCGCCGGTCGCACAGGGATCGTGACCTTGAGGGCCCTCGCGGACGTCGTCGAGAGAGCGGGGATCGCGGGAGATCCGGTCCGCCGGGCCGTCGCCGGCTCGTCCACCGCGACCGGCGCACCACGGGTGATCCGGGTCCTCGCGTTCGAGGGTCTGTCGCTCGAGGCCTCCACCGCGCCGGACGACCGCGGGGAGCGGGCCGCCCCACGCAAGCTCCTGCCCGAGGAGAAGGCGTTCTTCGACCTCGGCCAGCGCTTGAGAGCGGCGGTCCAGACGAACCGCGAGGAAGGGGCCTCCCGCAAGGACGAGATCGAGGTCCGACCGACCCCGGCCGGAGGGCTCGCCTTCGCCGCCCCTCTCGAGCGGGACGGGAGCGTGGCCGGTCTCGTCGAGATCGAGATGAAGCCGGCCGGGCCGCCTCGGGCGGCGGGCTGGCTCTTCGCGCTCTTGGCGTTCGCCGTACCCGTCCTGGCGTTCCTCGCGCTCTCCGCCGCCGTCCCCGAGCGGCGGGCGGTCCTGCTGGTTCTCGCGGTGGTGCTGCTCGCCGGAACGCTGGTCGCGCTCGAGCGACGCGCGAGAGGGATCGTCGCCGCCGAGCGTCGCGCGACCGCCCTCGCCGTCGCGGGCCGGGTGATCGAGGCCAAGACGGACGCGGCCGCGATTCTCGGGGGACTCGGAACGCCCTCGGGACCGCCGCTCGACCCGTCCCGCTGGGACGCCGACCTCTTCCGCAAGCCGCGAGGGATCGTCGCGGCCGACGGGGCGCTGAACCCGGGCCCGCTGGCCGGCGACCTCGCCCTGGCGGCGGTCCGGGTGCGCCGGAAGATGACCGGGACCGGCGTGCTCGCCTTCGCCGGGCTGCTCTTCGTCGGGCTGGGCATCGCCGGACGCCTCGCTGGGACCCTCAGGAGATTCGCGGTCGCCTACGTGTACACGCTTCCGGCGATGGTCGGGATGCTCCTGCTGGTGTTCTTCCCGTTCTTCTACGGGATCGCTCTTTCGTTCACCGACTCGAACATCTACAACAGCGAGAAGCCGATCTCGGAGACCTGGGTGGGGCTCAGGAACTTCGTGGAGATCCTCGGGGATTTCTCCGTCGTCCGGCACACCGCCGAGGGGCTGGTCTTCAACTACCAGAACTTCTACTGGACCCTCTTCTTCACCGTCGTGTGGACGATCGCGAACGTGACGGTCGGCGTGACCGTCGGCCTGTTCCTCGCGCTGATCCTGAACACCCGGGGCCTCGCGATCCGCCCGGTCTACCGCGTGCTCCTGATCCTCCCCTGGGCGCTGCCGAACTACATCACCGCGCTCACCTGGAAGGGGATGTTCCACCCGCAGTTCGGGGTGATCAACCAGGTCCTCCAGATCTTCGGAGGGCACGCGGTGGCGTGGTCGGACAGCACGTTCACGTCGTTCCTGTCGATCCTCGCCACCAACGGCTGGCTGTCGTTCCCCTTCATGATGGTGATCTCCCTCGGGGCCCTGCAGTCGATCCCGGCGGACCTCTACGAGGCCGCCCGCGTCGACGGGGCGTCGCGCTGGCAGCAGTTCCGCTCGATCACGCTCCCCTCGCTCAAGCCCGCGCTGATCCCCGCGGTCATCCTGTCGGTGATCTGGACGTTCAACATGTTCAACATCCCCTACCTCGTCTCCGCCGGGGAGCCCTCGCACTCCACCGAGATCCTGATCACGCAGGCGTACAAGTTCGCGTTCGAGCAGTACCGGTACGGGTACGCCGCCGCCTACTCCACCGTGATCTTCGCCATCCTGCTGCTGTACGGGACCTGGCAGAACCGGATCACGCGGGCGACGGAGGGGATATGAGCGCGCGGGGATCGGGGTCGAGGACGGGCGAGGTTCCCCACGCCCTGCTGCACGCGTTCCTCGTGGTGTTCACGCTGCTCGCGACCTACCCCATCCTGTGGGTCATCACGGTCGCGTTCTCGGGAAAGCAGAGCCTGGCGATCGTGGACCTCCCGCCGAACCCGACGCTCCTGGATCGGCTCCGCACCGTCGTCCCGTGGCCGAGCCATCTCTCGCTCTCCAATTTCTCGTCGGTCCTCACCGACCAGCCGTTCGGCCTGTGGCTCCTCAACAGCGCGATCGTCGCGGCGGCGACGACGGTCCTCGGCGTGTTCCTGGCCTGCACGGCGGCGTACGCGTTCTCGCGCTTCCGGTTCCCGGGCCGCCGGACGGGCCTGATGTCCTTCCTGGTCTCCCAGATGTTCCCCGGCACGCTGATGCTGATCCCTCTCTACATCATCCTGGTGAAGTGGCTCGGTCTCGGCTCGACGCGGATCAGCCTGGTGCTGGTCTACGCGACCACGTCGATCCCCTTCTGCGTCTGGATGCTCAAGGGGTACTTCGACACGATCCCCAAGGAGCTGGAGGAGTCGGCGCGGATCGACGGCGCGGGCCCCGCGACCGTCTTCTTCCGGATCATCCTCCCGCTGGCGAAGCCGGCGGTGGCGGTCACGGCGCTTTTCTCCTTCATGACCGGGTGGAACGAGTTCATCATCGCCGCGACCTTCATGGACAAGGAGACGATGTACACGGCCCCCGTGGGACTGCGGTTCTTCGTGGGCGGGTTCTCGGAGCAATGGGGCTACTTCGCGGCCGGGTCGATCATCGTGTCGATCCCCGTGGTGGTGTTGTTCATGTTCTTGCAGCGGTACCTGGTTTCCGGCCTCACGGCAGGGGCCGTCAAGGGGTGAAGCGTTACGATCCCGATACCGACCGAAAGGAGGATGGCATGAGGCAAAAAGGGGTGGGGCTCGTGCTGCTCGCCGTGCTGGTGCTCGCGGCGGCGCCCGTGCTCGCGCAAGAGGTGTCGTTCAAGGATCCGACCGGCGACGACAACGGTCCCGGGACCTACACCTACCCACGCCCAAACGGTGGTGGTCGAAGCTGGCGGTCGTCGACCAGGGCCGCGAGGTCGAGCGCAAGGAAATCGTGGTGAATGATCCGCTGGTGTATGCCGGCCTGCGCTTCTACCAGGCAAGCTATGGCAGCACCGGAAAACTCGATCGGCTGATC
>JAIQFR010000128.1 GCA_020073205.1 Terriglobia bacterium | reverse complement strand
TTCGTCCCGCATGGAGATCGCCGTGATCCTCCCGGAGACCGAGTCTGGCGGCGCGCGCGTCGTGGCCGAGCGACTCCGGTCCGTGGTGGCCCACTTCCTGTTCAAGCCGGAGTCGGCGGCTACCTCCCGTCCGGCCCTTCCGCTCAAGGCGACGGCGAGCGTGGGCCTGGCGGGATGTCCCGGCTCGGGGATCCGATCGGGGGCGGATCTGCTCGCCGTGGCCCGCAAGGGGATCGCGTCGGCACGCGCCGAGGGAGGCGACCGGGTCGCCTCGGCCGTGTAGGTCGGGCGCTGCGGGAGCCGCGGTAGCCGTGTCGCACCGGCGCCGGGATTCGGCGATCCGGCGTGTTATTCTCTCTCGGTCGGCGCGCACACCGGGGGCGGATTTGCGCGCGGGAGTCCTCGTGACGAAGTCGACCCTTCCGATGCTCCTTCTCGCCTCGTTGATCCTGCCCGCTCCCGCCCGCGCCACGGCGCCGCAGGTCCTCCCGTTCGCGGAGGTCCGCGCCGGCATGAAGGGGACGGGCCGGACCGTGTTCTCCGGAACCGGGATCGAGGAATTTGAGGTCGAGATCCTGGGAACCCTGCCCAACATCGGCCCCGGACAGAACCTGATCCTCGGCAAGCTGAGCGGCGGTCCCCTGGCGAGCACCGGCGTGCTCGCGGGGATGAGCGGGAGCCCGGTGTTCGTGGACGGCAAGCTCATCGGAGCCGTGGCGTACAGTTGGGGGTTCTCCAAAGAGCCGATCGCGGGGATCACCCCGATCGAGGAGATGCTGGCGGCCGCGGCGCGCGGTGAGGGGGCCGCGGGGGGGACCAAGGCGGGGGCCGCGCTCGACCGCGCGGCGCTCCGCCGCCTCCTTTCGCCGGAGGCCGCTGCCGCCTTCTTCCCCGAAGGGATCCTCGCGCGGCTTCCTCGACCGGCCTCGGGCTCCCCGGTCCCGGTGCCGCTCTCGGTGGCCGGAATCGGGGTTCCAGGGATCGATCGGATCGCTCCTTTCCTCTCCCGGGCGGGGTTCTCGCCGATGCAGGGAGGAGGCGGGGGCCGCGCTCCGGCACCCTCTCCGCCGCTCGCGCCGGGCTCGGCCGTCGGGATCAAGCTGTGCCGCGGCGACCTGGACATCACCGCCACGGGGACGGTGACCTGGGTGGACGGCGAGCGCGTCATGGCGTTCGGTCACCCGCTCCTCGGGCTCGGGCCCGTGGACATGCCGCTCACGGGAGCGCGCGCCGAGGTGCTTCTTCCGAGCCTTCAGGAATCCGCGCGGATGGCGACACCGCTGTCGGAGATCGGCGCGTTCCGACAGGACCGCGTGTCCGGGATCTTCGGCACGATCGGGGCGGCTCCCAGGATGATCCCGGTCCGTCTCGAGCTTCGATCCCGCGGAGGATCGACGGAGACGTTCTCGTTCGACATGGCCCGCGACCCCCTGCTCGCGCCGCTGATCCTCTACGCGGGCCTCAACGCGATCCTCGCCAACGAGGAGCGGGTGTCCGGCAACATCACGCTCCGGATCGGCGAAGGCTCCGTGATCAAGCTGGACGGGCTCGACGACGTGGAGCTGGACAACCTCTACGCCGGGCCGACGGCTTCGTTCCTCGCGACGGGCATCCCGGCGTACATCCTCTACCTCCTTCTGAACGGCGACTGGGTGCCCCCTCGCGTCGAGGGGATCAACCTGATCCTCGACTACGACGCGGAGCCGCACTCGGGAAGGATCCGGCGGGTGGGGCTCGACCGCTACACCGCGCGCCCGGGAGAGAAGGTGGAGGTCTCGGTGGTCGTCACGCCCTACCGTGGCGGCGAGCAGGTCCTGAAGCGCGAATTCGAGATCCCGCCGGAAACGCCGCCGGGCCCCCTCCAGCTCTTCGTGGGGGACGCGGGCGGTCTGAGCCGGGTGGAGGGGGCCGGCGAGTCCGACGCGATGCCCCGCGACATCGCGCAGCTCGTGAAGCTCGTCAACCAGCTCCGCCGCAACGACCGCGTATACGTGCTCGGGACCCGGGAGGATTCCGGGGTCGTCGTCGACGGAGAGCGCCTGCCGTCCCTTCCCCCCTCGGCGCTGAGCATCCTGCTCAGGCCGAGGAGCCGCGGGAACTTCACGGTCGTGCAGCGCCGGGCGCTGCTCGAGGAGGAGATCCCCTGCGACTTCGACGTGGACGGACTCGCTCGCGTCCAGCTCGACGTGGAGGCGCCATGACGCCCCGCACGCCGCGATCGCTTCTCGTCCGCGCCGCGCTGCTCCCCGCCGCGCTGGCCGCGGCGGCGCTCGCGCACCTCCCGGCGGGAGCGGTCCACACGCGCATCTGGTCCCCCAGCGCGTTCGACCTTGAGCGCGGCGACGCCGACGGCGTCGCGGTGACGACGCGGGGACGGCTGTTCCTGGTCCCGCGATTCGCCTCTCTCGGCGGACCCCGCCTCGCCGGAACTCCGGCCCACGTCTGGTCGGCGGCCGCCGACCCGTCGGGGAACGTGATCCTGGGCACCGGTCCCGAGGGACGTGTCATCAAGGTCACGCCCGCCGGCGTCGCGAGCGTCCTATTCACCACGGCGGACACGATGGTCACCTCCCTCGCGTTCCTTCCCGGTGGGGACCTCCTGGCCGGCACGGCTCCTGGAGGGAAGATCTACCGGATCGGCCCCTCGGGGAAGGGCAGCGTCTGGTGCGAGACCGGCGAGCGATACGTCTGGTCGCTCGCGATCGCCCCGGACGGCACGGTGTTCGCGGGCACGGGCGAGCAGGGGATCCTGCTCAAGATCGACCGCACCGGAAAGGCCGAGCCGTTCTTCGACAGCGACGAGGCCCACCTCGTCTCGCTGGCGCTGCTCCCCGGCGGCGGACTGATCGCCGGAGGGGCCGGGCGCGGGCTCGTCTACCGGATCGATGGCGAGGGACACGCCCGAATCCTCCACGACGACGAGCTACCCGAGGCCCGCGCCGTCGCGATCGCGCCCGACGGAGCGGTCTACGCGGCGCTCCTCGGGCCGCCCGAGGCCGAGCCTCGAGCGCCCGCGGTGCGCATCCAGGTCGCGGGCGGAGCGGAGATCGGCGCCTCGCCCGACCACGTCGGGGACCTTCAGGAGCGGCCCGGACCGACCCTCGAAGGGGTCATCGAGGGGCTGCCGGCCGCGCGCGAGGAACGCGGGCGTGGGGTTCGCGGGAAGGTGATCCGCATCGCTCCGGACGGGACCGACACCGAGATCTGGCGCTCCTCGATCGAGGCCCCGTTCTGCCTGCTCCTCGACAAGGAAGGCCGGGTCCTGTTCGGCGCGGGAGAGCCCGCCCGGCTCTACCGGTCCGAGGCCCCCGACGAGGTGGCGCTGGTCGCGTCCTTCCCCGAAGGGCAGGTCACGGGCCTTCTCGCGGCGGGAGGTGCCGTCGTGGCGGCGACCAGCAATCCTGCCGCGGCGTTCCGCATGGAGGGCGAGGCGCGGGAGGCAGGGGTCTACGTCTCCCGTCCCTTCGACGCGGGGACGCTCGCGCGTTGGGGGACGATCCGTTGGCTCGCGGAGGGCGCTCCGGGGCGGGCCGAGTTCTACACCCGCACCGGGAACACGGGGGATCCCGACGCGACCTGGTCGGCGTGGAGCCCCGCGCTCACCGATCCCGCGGGAAGCAAGGTGACGAATCCCGACGGCCGATTCGTCCAATGGCGGGCGCGTCTCGCGGGCGGCGACGCGGCCGGGTCGCGGGTCTCCTCGGCGTCGATCAGCTTCGCGCCGGTCAACCGCTCCCCCGCGCTTCGGGAGCTCGTCCTCGAGGCGCCGAAGCTCTCCGTGTCGGGCAAGGCGACGTTTCGATTCGGCGTCGCCGATCCCGACGGGGATCCCGTGTCCGTCGAGATCCGGTACCGCAAGCTGGGGGACGAGGCGTTCGCCGTCGCCGCTCGTGTCGAGTCGATCGAGACCGCCACGGGAGCGGGGGACGAGGACGAGGCGGCCTTCAAGGACGGCAAGGCGGTTTGGGACACCGCCTCGGTGTCCGAAGGCGTCTACGAGGTGCGCGCGATCGCGAGCGATCGCGCGGCCAACTTCCCGGACGAGGGGAAGGAAAGGCCCTCCTCTCCGCCGCTCCACGTCACGGTGGACCGGACGCCGCCGGTCATCGAGGCGCGCAGGATCGAGGGAGGCGCGGTCGAGGTCAAGGCGACCGACGCGCTCTCCCCGGTCAACCGGCTCGAGGCCATGAGGGACGGAAAGGTGGTGTTTCAGGCCCGTCCGATGGACGGGGTCTCGGACTCGCGGGAGGAAGTCTATAGGATCGCGGCCGTCGACCTCGGCTCCGGGACCGGCGCGGTCCAATCGCTCCGGGTGCTCGACGACGCCGGGAACGTCGCGGAGACGCCCGTCCCGGCTCCGTGAGCCCGCCCCGACTGGAGGCACCAAGATGAGGCCACGGCGAAGGCGATGGCGCGGATCGACGATCCTGCTGCTCCTCGCGCTGGGGGCGACCGCGGCCACCTGCTCCGGCCCCGCGCCGGGGCAAGGGCACGCGTCGGTGGTCCGGGCGGCGCTCGGCGCCTATCCGGCCTCGCTTTCGCTGATCGGAAAGACCGACGCCGCGTCCAACGTCATCGCGAAGCTCGTGACCGACAGCCCGTTCCAGTACGACGCCACGCTCGCGCTCCGTCCCCGACTCGCGCGCTCCTTCGAGATCTCGCAGGACGGGAAGGTGGTCACGCTTCACCTGCGCGACGGCGTCAAGTGGCAGGACGGCGCGCCGCTCACCGCCGGCGACGTGGTGTTCACGGTCCGCAAGGTGCGCGATCCGAAGACCGAGGCGCGGTCGTACATCGGCCAGTTCGCGAACCTCGTGTCCATCGAGGCCGTCGACCCGCTCACGGTCCGAGCCGTTTACTCCTCCCCTTACGCGGACGTCCTCGACTCGTGGACCCTTCCGATCATCCCGGAGCACCTCGCGGGCCGCGACCCGGACCTCCTCACGGGCGAATTCGCGCGGCACCCGGTCGGGTGCGGGCCGTTCCGGCTCGTCAAGGCGGAGTCAGGGCGCGAGATCGTGCTCGAGGCCAACGCCGGCTACTGGGACGGGCGCCCCCTCCTCGACCGGATCGTGCTCGACGCGCTGCCCGACGAGCGCACCGCCTACCAGGCGCTCCTTCGCGGTGACCTCGATCTCCTGACGGTGTCCGGGGACACGTTTCGCGCGTCGGCCTCGGCCCCCGAGGCCTCCCGTTTCCGGCGCTTCGTCTCCTACCCGATGAGCACCTGGTACGTGGCCTGGAACGAGAACGGGCAACACCCGTTCTTCGGGGACCCCCGTGTGCGGCGCGCGATGGTCCTCGCCCTCGACCGAGAGCGGTTCATCCGGACCGTGCTCGGAGGATTCGCCAGGGTGGCGACGCTGACCTACCATCCCGACTCGCCTTGGAACGACCCTTCGATCGCCCCGTGGCCGTATGATCCGGCGGAGGCGGCGCGCCTCCTCGACGAGGCGGGCTTCAACACCGACGCGAGCGGCTCCCGCTCGAAGGACGGGCGCCCTTTCGCGTTCACGCTGATGATCTCGGTGGGGACCCAAGAGATGACCGACCGGATCGCCGCATGGATCCAGCAATCCCTGGCGAAGATCGGCATCGCCATGAGCATCGAGAAGCTCGAATGGAAGACCTTTCTCGAGCGACGGCGCGCGCGCCAGTTCGATGCGCTGATGCTCAGCCTGATCCTCTCCCCCGCCCCGGACCAGTTCGAGCTGTACCACTCCTCGGCGCGCGAGAATGGGATGAACTTCATGGGCCTCGCGGACCCGGAGGTGGACCGGCTCGTGGAGGAGGGGCGGACGACGTTCGAGCCGGCGGCGCGCAAGACCCTCTACGCCCGCTTGCAGGCGCGCCTGCACGAGCTCGAGCCGCTCTCCTGCCTGTTCTACTTCGCGGCCCCCACGCTGGTGGACGCCCGGCTCGCGGGGGTCAAACCGTCGCCGCTCGGGCTGTGGGTGGTCTACCCGGGACCCCGGCAGTGGGCCTTCGCTCCCGGCGCCCCGGCGGGCGGCGGGAGCTGAGCGTTGCTCCGTCTTGCCGGCCGCCGGTTGATCACCGCCGCGGCGACGCTGCTCATCGTCGGCCTGGTGGTGTTCGCGCTGGCGGGAATGTCGCCGGGAGATCCGGCTTCCTCCGAGGGCGGCGAGGAGGGGCTCGCGCGCGTCTCACCGGAGCAGCGTGCGGAGATCAAGGCGCTGTACCACCTCGACGAGCCGATCCTGGTGCGGTTCGCGCTCTGGCTCCGTGACGTGGGCGAAGGAAACCTCGGGTGGTCGTTTCACGACCGCCGCCCGGTGTCCGAGAAGATCGCCGAGCGCCTGCCGGTGACGCTCTCGCTGAACCTGGTCTCGATCACGCTCATGCTGGGCGTCGCGGTGCCACTCGGGGCGGCGGCGGCCGCGCGCCGGGGAAGCTGGGTCGACCGCGCCACCGGCGCAGCGAGCTATGCCCTCTACTCGGTCCCGGCGTTCTGGACGGCGTTGCTGCTCCAAATCGTCTTCTCGGTCCGCCTGCGATGGCTTCCTCTGCACGGACTGGCCTCGCCGGACGCCGACGCCTGGGGGATTCCCGCGCGGCTCCTGGACGGGTTCGCGCACCTTCTGCTTCCCGCGGTGTGCCTCGCCTATCCGGGGATCGCGTACGTGTCCCGCTTCGTGCGAGGGACCCTCGTCGACAGCGGGCTCGCCGAGGCGGGGCGTGCCGCGAGGGCGCGGGGCCTCTCCCGGAGCGCGGTGCTGATCCGCCACGGGTTCCGGCAGGCGTCGGTCCCACTGCTCACCCTCGCCGGGTTCCTGCTGCCGGCGCTCGTTGGGGGTTCGGTGATCATCGAGACGATCTTCGCGATCCCCGGACTTGGGCGCCTCTACGTCGAGGCGATGTTCGAGCGGGACGTACCGGTGATCATGGGTCTGACGCTCTTGTCCGGAGCGGCGACCCTCGCGGGAATCCTCGTCGCGGACCTCGCGTATGCGGCCGCCGATCCGAGGGTCCGCCGTGGCTAGGAGGCGGAGCGGCCTCGCCGGCGGCGCCCTCGTCCTCGGGGGGATGGCGGTCGTCGGCCTCCTCGCGCCGCTCCTCGCAAGCGAGAAGCCGTTGCTCGAGCGGGGCTCTCGCGGTCTCCGATCTCCGGCGCTCCTTGTCGCCGTGGGCTTTTCGGCACCTTTCGACCCCTCGGCGCGGGTCATCCTTCGAGCGCCGGTACCGCACGCTCCGTACGACGTGGATCTCGAAGCCGTGCTCGCGTCGCCGTCTCGGGAGCACTGGCTCGGGACGGACGGCCTCGGACGGGACCTCACGGCGCGGCTCATTCACGGAGCGCGGGTCTCCCTCTCGGTCGGGCTGCTGACCGCGTCGCTCGCGCTGCTGGTGGGCGTGCCGCTCGGGGCCCTCGCCGGTTACCGGGGCGGGACCTTCGACGCCGTGGTCTCGCGGGGCATCGAGGCGTTCCTCTGCTTCCCGAGCCTTCTCCTCGCCCTGGCCCTCCTCGCCGCGTCGCCCGCCTGGCTGGCCGCCCTCCCGGACGGGCTGCGCGTCGCGATCGTCCTCGGCGTGACCGGGTGGACCACGGTCGCCCGGTACCTGCGCGGAGAGTTCCTCAGGCTCAAGGGATCCGAGATCGTGGAGGCCGCCCGGGCGTCCGGGGCCGGCCACCTGCGGATCGCGGTCCGACACGTGCTCCCCTCGGCCCTCGCCCCCGTGCTCGTGACGGCGGCGTTCGCGGTAGGGGCAGCGATCCTCCTCGAGGCCGCCCTTTCGTTCCTCGGCCTCGGCGTGAGGCCACCCACCGCGTCCTGGGGCGGTTTGCTGACCGAGGCCCGCGTGCACGTCGAGAGCGCATGGTGGCTCGCCCTTTTCCCGGGAATCGCGCTCTTCGCCGCCGTTCTAGCCTGCAACCTGGTCGGTGAGGGGATCCGAGACCTCCTGGACCCGCGGGCTCGGGAGACCCCCTGAGGTGTCGGAGACCTCGGCGCGGCGCGGCCCCCACCTCCGTCGGGTCCCCCTCGAGGTCCGGTGGCTCATCGAACTCCTCGTTGCCCTCGGGGTCGCGTGGGCGGCGGTCGAGGTCGGCACCCGCCGTCTTGCGATCCCGTGGACCGTTCTCGGCGCCTCGATGGAGCCCACGCTTCGGCCGGGCGACCGCGTGATCGTGAACCTGTGGACCTATCGGGGACGCGCCCCGAAGCCGGGTGAGGTGGCCCTGCTCGTCGGACCGGGCGACACGCCCCTGATCAAGCGGGTCGCTCGGGCACCCGTGCCGCCCCCGGTCCTTCCCGCCGGCACCCTCGACCCGGAGGATCGCGGGTCGGAGAGAATCTGGGTTCTTGGGGACAATCCGGAGGAAAGCGCGGACAGCCGCCTCTTCGGGGCGGTCCCGGTGGGGAGGTTCCGCGGGAAGGTCGAGTTCCGTTACTGGCCCCTATCGAGATTGGGGCGCGTCCGATAGGTCAGCGGAGGCGCCCCTTGGGGTTGAGGCTTCCGGTGCGGTAACCCTCGAGGTCGAGCGCCACGAACCGGAAACCGGCGGCCTTGACCACGTCGACGACACGGCGGCGGACCTCCGGATCGGCGATGCGCCGGTCCCCGAGGGGGTCGAGCTCGAGCCGTGCGACTTCGCCGTGGTAACGGACCCGGACCTGGCCGAAGCCGAGGTCCTGGAGGGCCGTCTCGGCTCGGGCGATCTGACCCAAACGCTCCGTCGTGACCTCGATGCCGACGGGGATTCGCGACGACAGGCAGGCACTCGCGGGCTTGTCCTTGATCCTCAGCCCCGCGCCGGCGGCCAGCGCTCGGACGTCCTCCTTCGTCAGCCCCGCTTCGAGCAGCGGGGCGAGCACGCGGTGCTCCGCGGCGGCGCGCATTCCCGGACGGAAATCCCCCTGATCGTCGGCGATGGCGCCAAAGGCTACCGCCCCGAGCCCGCGGTCCGCCGCGATTCGGTCGAGTGCGTCAAAAAGGGCAGCGCGGCAGTGATAGCAGCGATCGCCGGCGTTGGCCCTGTACTCGGGCCGGTCCATTTCCCCCGGATCGACCTCTTGGTGGGAGACCCTGAGCGATTCGGCGATCTCCCCGGCGTCGGAGCGATCCTGCGGGGGCAGGGAAGCCGAACGCCCGGTCACAGCAAGTACCCGGTCCCTCCCGAGTGCCTCGACCGCCAGTGCGAGGAGGACCGCCGAGTCCACCCCGCCCGAGAATGCCACGAGCACGCTCCCGGCTCCTCGAAGCTCGTCGAGAGCTTTTTGCTTTTTGGCAATTAATGTAGGGTCCAAATTTTGCCCGTGCCCGAAACCCAGCCCTGTGGCTGGTAAGCCTTCCGACCGGCCAACCCCTCTCCATCCTAGCACTTTGCCAGATGTCGCCTGCGGTCCTGGGGACCGCAGGTCGTCGGGAGTTGCGCCTTGACAAGGCCGGACGATCACCGTACATGAACCCTGCCCCAAGGGGGGGAACCGTGTACCGTGCTGTCCTTTTAGAATGGAGTCTCCCTTTCACGAACCGTTGTGTCTCTTTCACCACGACGCAGGAGGAGGGTGAGGGTATGCACAGTCGTTTTCTCGCTGGCTGGAAGGGCCTGGTGCTGGCCGCAGCCGTCGCGAGCCTGGTCCTGCTGCCCATGACGGGGGCCCTGGCCGCCGCGGGTACCGAAAAACCCGCGGGAGGTGCCCAGGGATTCGCCTCGGCCACGGGTGACCCGGACAGGATCAAGCTCCCGACGCTGTACCCCCGGGCGAACTATCAGTGGCCCTACGCCACCGGTCCCTTCTACGGGGCGGTGGAAAACCCGCAGACGCCGGCCAAAGGCGTTCTCCGGCTCGCCGTCGGCTCGTTCGACGCGAGCGTCGGGATTCCGAGCATCCCGCAGGAGCTGCGGACGACCGTCAAGCTCGACAGGCAGTCATCGCAGTACTTCCTTCTGCAGGTCGACCCGGCGACGTTGGGCGACGGATCGTTCGACCGACTCAGGGACGGCATCGTCTCCGGCGGCGGTGCGGTGGTCGAGAGCCTGAGCGGTGGAGCCTTCCTGGTGCGCCTCACGGCTGCGACGTACGGCGTGCTTCAGGGTCAACCGGGCGTGCAACTCGTCGAGCCCTACCACCCGGCGTTCAGGCTCTCGCCGTACATCGGCAGGGTCCCGCTCGCCGATCCGGTGAAGGCCCTTTCGAGCGTCTACTCCCTCGACATCCAGCTGTTCCCCGGGGAAGACGCGAGCGCGGTCGCCCGCGAAATCGCGGCCCTCGGCGGCAACGTCACCGCGGTCTGGACGGACGAGATCAAGGCCGACGTCAACCGGGACAAGCTGGCGGACGTCGCGAGCCTCGAGCCCGTGAAGATGGTCTTCGAGTCGGTCCCGGTCTGGCTGTGGGGTGAGGAAACCACCACCACGATGCAGACCGGCCACTGGAACCTGGGCGCGATCCCCTACCACGACGCGGGGATCAACGGCGGCGGCAACGGCCTCGCCACCGCGCAGGTCATGATGGAGCTCGACAACGGCATCCAGCTCGATGCCGGCGATCTTTCGGACACGTTCACGTCGTCGGGCACTCCCGGACTCGCGCACCGCAAGGTGAGCGGGTACGTGGCGACCACCGCCTTCGGCGGCTCGGGCGACCTGCTCGGTTGCGACGCGCCACCGCAGGGTGGCACGACTCACGGCCAGATGGTGGCCGCCACGGCGCTCGGCAACGGGACCGCCACCGCGTCCGGCTACGGCGGCACCTGGTACGCTCCCGACCCGAACACCGGAAGGCGCTGGAAACTGGACGGCGTCGCCCCGAAGGCGCGGCTCATCGCGTACGACGGCCAGGTGACGAGCAGTTTCACGGCGTGCGGGGCGGTGAACGCCACCACCACGGTCGGCGATCTCACACCGGGTAATCTCTACACACCGGGACAGGCCTGCGCCAATCCGGTTCCGGCTACGGCGGGAAGCCTCTGCGACGCGTACGGCTTCTTCGCCGCCACGGCCAGCGACCCGCGGACCTTCGTCCTCGCGTGGGGCACGTCGGCCAACCCGGTCTACGGAACCTTCGCCTCCAAGGTCGACTCCTTCCTGTTCGACCACAACGACGCGATGGTGTTCATCGCGGCGGGGGACGATTCGAAGGACACGGACCGCAACTCGATCCCGGATCCCGGGACGGTCTCCGATCCCGCGTCCGCCAAGAACGCCGTCGTGGTCGGCGGCGCCGACAACGCGAACGACGGCGGCCTCGA
>JAIQFR010000127.1 GCA_020073205.1 Terriglobia bacterium | reverse complement strand
TCGATTCCGGTGACCATCTCGGTCACCGGGTGCTCCACCTGGAGCCGCGCGTTCATCTCCATGAAGAACAGCGAGCCGTCCTTGGCGCGGAGGAACTCCACGGTGCCCGCGTTGCGGTAGCCGATCGCGGCCACCGCCCGGGCCACGCGCTCGCCCATCGCGTCGCGAGTCCGCGCGTCCATGACCGGGGAGGGGGACTCCTCGATCAGCTTCTGGTGATGGCGCTGGATCGAGCACTCGCGCTCCCCGAGATGGATCCCCTTCCCGAACGCGTCGCAGAGCACCTGGAACTCGACGTGGCGCCCGCCCTCGATGTACTTCTCGAGGTAGAGGCTGCCGTCGCCGAACGCCTTCTCCGCCTCGATCGCCGCCTCGCCGAACGCTCGGTCGAGATCGCTCTCCCCCTCGCAGAGCCGCATCCCGCGCCCGCCCCCTCCGGCCACGGCCTTGAGGAGGACGGGATAGCCGATGCGGGATGCCTCGGACCGCGCCGCCTCGAGGCCCGGCACGACGCCGCCGCTCCCGGGGATGGTGGGGATGCCGGCGGCGGCGAGGGTGCGCTTCGCCTCGACCTTGTCCCCCACCCGCCCGATGGCCGCCGGGCCCGGCCCGACGAACGTGATCCCCTGCTGCTCCGCCCGCGCGGCGAATACCGCGTTCTCCGCGAGGAACCCGTAACCCGGGTGAACCGCCTGGCAGCCGGTCTGCTCCGCCGCCTGGAGGATGGAACCCGCGTCGAGGTAGGACCGGTCGGCGCGTGCCGGACCGATGCAGACCGTCGCGTCGGCCTCGTCGAGCCAGGGGGCGCCCCGGTCCGCCTCCGAAAAGACCGCGACGGTCTCGATCCCGAGCCCCTTCGCGGCGCGGATCACGCGAAGCGCGATCTCTCCCCGGTTGGCGACCAGGATCCTCCGAAACACGTTGTCCCCTTTCGCGGCGCCGGAGGAGTCTAACCGGGGTCCGTCCCCCAAGCAATCTCCCGGCCTGTCGGAGATCGTTCCGATCCGCTACACTGACGTCCCTTCCCGCCGCGCGCGCGGACCCCCGGGATCGCGGGAGGAGAGCGAACATGCCGCACTCGATGCACCTCTCACGGCGCGCGCGCGAGATGCCCGCCTCTCCGATCCGGCGGCTCGCGCCGTTCGCGGCCGAGGCGCGCAGGGCCGGCAAGTCGATCCTCGCGCTCAACATCGGCCAGCCCGACATCCCCACCCCGAAAGAGATCTTGGACCGCCTCCGGAGCTTCGACGGGCGCAACGTCGCGTACGGGCCCTCCCAGGGGCTGCCCGAGTTCATCGAGACGCTGCGCGGCTACTACGCGCGCGTCGGCCTCAGCGTCGCCGCCGAGGAGATCTTCGTGACCACCGGTGGGAGCGAGGCGATCCTCTTCGTGCTGGCCGCTCTCGCGGACGAAGGCGACGAGATCGTGGTCTTCGAGCCGTTCTACACGAACTACAACGGGTTCGCCTCGCTCGTCGGGGTCAAGCTGGTCCCGGTCACCACCCACGCCGAGGACGGCTACCACCTCCCCTCGCGAGGAGCGATCGAGGCGAGGATCGGGCCGAAGACACGGGGGATCCTCATCTGCTCCCCCAACAATCCCACCGGCACCGTCTACACCGATGGGGAGATGGAGCTCCTGGGCGCGATCTGCCGGGAGCGGGAACTCACCCTGATCTCCGACGAGGTGTACCGCGAGTTCGCGTACGACGGGCGCCGGCAGCGGTCGGTGCTCACCCTTCCCGGGATCGAGGATCGCGTCGTGATGGTGGACAGCCTCTCGAAGCGCGTGTCGCTCTGCGGGATCAGGATCGGGAACATCGTCTGCCGGAGCCGGGAGCTCATGGCCGCGGTGCTGAGGTTCGGACAGGCGCGGCTGTGTCCGCCCACCGTAGGCCAATTCGCGGCCACCGCGCTCGCCGAGGTCCCGCCGTCGTACATCGAGGGAGTGATCCGGGAGTACCAACGGCGCCGCGACGTGGTCTACGCATCCCTCGCCGGCTCGCCCGGGGTGACCGTGCGCAAGCCGGAGGGGGCGTTCTACCTCTGCGCCAAGCTCCCGATCGACGACGCGGAGCGCTTCGCTATTTTCATGCTCCGCGACTTCGGGGTGGACGGCGAGACCGTGATGGTGGCTCCGGCCGACGGCTTCTACGCGACCCCCGGCCTCGGCCGGGACGAGGTGCGGATCGCTTACGTCCTCGAGGAGGCCAAGCTGACTCGCGCGATGGCGATCCTCACCTCCGCGCTCCGGGCCTACCCCGGCAAGGCGGTGGCCGTGTAGCCGGGCGGCGGACCCGCTGCGGGTGGTCGGATCCGCGGGGTTCCGATAGAATCGTGACCTATTTGGGCCGGAATTCCCGGCCCCTCCGGCGGAGGGGCCTCGACTTCGGCAGGACGGATCGGCCGCGGGCGATACGGCAGCGTCGCCCGCGATGCGGGCGGAGGCAATCGATGCACCCTGTGCTCTCGCGCGACGAGCTCTCTCCCAACGTCGTACGGCTCGTCGTGGCGGCACCCCGCATCGCGGAGATCCGGCATCCCGGTCAGTTCGTGATCGTGCGACGCGCCGCCGGCTGCGAGCGGATCCCGCTGACGATCGCTGACGCGGATGCCTCGGCGGGGACCATCACCCTCGTGATCCAGGCGGTCGGCAGGAGCACGCAGGAGCTGAACGCCCTGCGGCAGGGCGACGAGATCCGCGACATCGCCGGGCCCCTCGGGCATCCCACCGAGCTGCTCGAGTCGGGCCGGGCGATCTGCGTCGGCGGCGGCGTGGGGACGGCCGTCGTCTATCCGATCGCGCAGGAGCTGAACCGGCGGGGGGTGCGTGTCACCAGCGTGATCGGCGGCAGATCGCGCGAGTGGGTGATCTACGAGCAGGAGCTGCGCGGGCAGGGCGAGGTCCTCGTGTGCACCGACGACGGGAGCTACGGGCGCCCCGGCTTCGTGACCGAGGCGCTCAAGGACGCTCTCGAGCCCGGCGGGGTCGACGCGGTCTACGCGGTGGGGCCGGTCCCGATGATGCGGGCGGTGGTCGAGATCACCCGCCCCCGCAAGGTCCGCACGATCGTCTCGCTGAACCCGATCATGGTGGACGGGACCGGGATGTGCGGCGGCTGCCGCGTGACCGTCGGCGGCGAGACGAAATACGCGTGCGTCGACGGACCGGAGTTCGACGGCCACCTGGTGAACTTCGACGAGCTCAAGGACCGGCTGACCACGTACAGGGAGTTCGAGCAGGCCGCTCTCGCCCGCCTCGACCACGAATGCAAGATCCGGCCCTGAGCCACCGCCCCGGGAGGCCAGCAGCATGTCCGAACCCCGACCGATGACCCCGAAGGAGCGAATGGCCATCGAGCGCCAGAGGATGGTCGAGCAGGATCCGTCCGCCCGCGTTCGGAATTTCAACGAGGTCAACCTGGGTTACCCCGAGCAGCTCGCGATGATCGAGGCGCAGCGCTGCCTGCAGTGCAAGAGCGCGAAATGCATCGCCGGCTGCCCCGTCGCCGTCGACATCCCGCTGTTCATCCGGCACCTGTCCGAGGGAAACTTGCCCGGGGCTGCGGAGGTCCTCCTCAAGGACAACTCGCTCCCCGCGGTGACCGGCCGCGTCTGTCCGCAGGAGACCCAGTGCGAGGCAGTGTGCATCCGCGGAAACAAGAGCACGCCGGTCGCCATCGGCTACCTGGAGCGATTCGTCGCGGACTGGGCCCTTTCCCGCAAGGACGGCGTCGCCTTCCACGAAGCACCGAGGTCCGGCAAGAACGTGGCGGTCGTCGGGTCCGGTCCTGGGGGGCTCACCGCGGCAGGGGAGCTGATCCAGCACGGCCACGAGGTCACCATCTTCGAGGCCTTCCACGCGCCGGGGGGCGTGCTGATCTACGGCATCCCGGAGTTCCGCCTCCCGAAGGACCTGGTTCAGCTGGAGGTCGACCGGCTGGTGAGCCACGGCGTCAGGATCGAATTCAACTCCATCGTCGGCAAGACTTACACCCTCGCGGACCTGAGGGAGCGATTCGACGCGGTCTTCATCGCGGTCGGCGCGGGGCTCCCGGTCTTCATGAACGTCCCCGGCGAGAACTTCAAGGGAGTTTACTCAGCCAACGAGTACCTGACCCGCGTCAACCTCATGGGCGCCTGGGCGCAGGACGCCGCGACGCCCGTGCTCAAGGGAAAGCGCGTGGCGGTGGTGGGCGGCGGCAACGTGGCCATGGACGGCGTCAGGACCTCGAAGAGGCTCAGCGCCGACGAATCGATCATCGTGTACCGGCGCAGCCGCGCCGAGATGCCCGCCCGCGTCGAGGAGGTCCACCACGCCGAGGAGGAGGGAATCCGGTTCGATCTCCTCGTCGCCCCGGTCGAGGTCCTCGGCAACGAGCAGGGGTGGGTGTCGGGGCTCAAGTGCATCCGGATGGAGCTGGGCGAGCCCGACGCGTCCGGGCGGCGCCGACCGGTGCCGATCGCCGGATCCGAGTACGTCATCCCGTGCGACATCGTCGTCGTCGCCATCGGGACCCGAGCGAACCCGCTGCTCACCCGCACCTGCCCCGAGCTGAAGCTGAACCGCTGGGGATACATCGAAGTGGACTCGAACGGCATGACGAACCTCCCCGGAGTCTTCGCCGGGGGCGACATCGTGCGCGGCGCGGCGACCGTCATCCTCGCGATGGGTGACGGCAAGAACGCGGCGAAGGCGATCGGGGCGTACCTCAAGGGGGAGATCGATCTCCCTCTCGTGTCCTAGGAACGGGCCCCGATCACTTCGTCGAGCGCCTCGAGCACCCGGTCGGCGCCGACCTCCCGCATGCACCGGAAGTGCCCCAGCGGGCAGACCTCGGGTCCGTGACGGTCGCAGGGTCGGCACGGTAGCGTCTCGTGCTCGACGATCCGGTGGTCGCCGCCGAACGGCGCGTAGCCGAATGCGGGGACCGTCGGTCCGAAGATCGTGACCACCGGCGTTCCCACCGCGCTCGCCACGTGGCCCGCGCCGCTGTCGTTCGATACCAGCGCGCGTGCCCGCGCGAGCACCGCCGCGAGCTCCGGGATGAGGCAGCGCCCGGCGAGGTTCGCCGCCCGCGCTCCGGCGGCGCGGATGATCTCGTCGCAGAGCGACCGCTCCGACGCGGAGCCCACCAGGACGGGGATCAGGCGTCGGTCGGCGGCGGAGCGAACGACCGACGCGAATCCTTCGGGCAGCCATCGCTTCGTTCCCCAGATCGACCCCGGCGCGACCGCGAGCAACGGCTCCCCCTCCACGACGCCGGCCTCGGCCAGCAGGGCGGCCGCCCGTTCGCGGGCGTCCGCGAAAAGCGGGACCTCGGGGCGCGGGTCCGCGGCGGCGGGATCGCCACCCGCCGGACGCGCGAGGGCGAGGTAGCGCCGGACCGCGTGCTCCGCGGCGCTCCACGGCACGAGCTCCGTGTAGGCAAAGCGCCCCGGTGCCGACCTGAACCCGATCCTGAGCGGCGCGCCGCTGAGCAGGATCAGGAGGCCGGTCCTCGCGGAGCGCTGCGCCGCCACCGCGACGTCTGGCCGGCCCGCGCGGAGGCGCCGCACGACTCGCGCCAGGCCCGCCGGCCCGCGGTCCGCTCCCCTCTTGTCCAGGACCTCGATGGCGTCCACCGATGGGTGGCCGGCGAGCGTCTGGGCCCCGACCGGCGTCGTCACCACGGTGATCGGCGCCGAGGGGCGAGCGCGACGGAGCTCGCGGAGGAGCGGGGTCGTGAGGACCACGTCGCCGAGGAACGCCGTCTGGACGACGACCGTGCCGGCCATCAGCCGCGGGCGGCGTGCCGCTTCCGCTCGAGTGCGACCGCCGCCGAGAGCAAGGGGACGTTGATCTCGTGGTGGCCGACGAGAGCGAACGCCCGCCCCTTCCCCGCCGTCGGGCGCCTCAGCACGTTCTCCTCGGTGCGGTAGTGCCGGATCATGTCCAGGTTCGCCGTCGCGAGCCCCGACACGTCGTGCCCCAGGTTTTCCGCGACCGAGAGCGCCTTGAGGAACACCTCCGGGAGCTGCACCGCTGAGCCGCAGTTGATCCAGACGCCGCCCCGGAGCCGGCCGACCAGCGCGACGAGCCGCCGGAAATCGGTGTACGTGGCGCACCCGATCGCCGCGCCGTCGGCGGCGGGATGCTGGTGCACGATGTCGCTCCCGATCGCGACGTGGACGGTGACGGGTACTCCCATCTCCCACGCGCGAGCCAGGAGGCTTCGGTCGCGGAACGGGCGGCCGGACTCCACGATCCTCCGCCCCAGGGACTCGCCGAGGCCTTCGCCCCGCGCGGCCGCCTCGGAGGCGGCGTCGTTCAGCTCGCGACCGGTCTCCTCCGCCATCCCGAATCGTCCGAGATGGAGACCCTCCGCGACGTCCTCGGACGTGGCGCCGATCGCCGCGATCTCCCAATCATGGATCGCACCCGCGCCGTTCAGCGCCAGCGAGGTCAGCGCTCCATCCTCCATCATCTGGATCATCACGGGGGAAAGACCGACCTTCACGACGTGCGCGCCGAGCGCCCATGCCACCGCGCGCTCGTGCGCGAGCGCGTCCGCGACGGCGGACGCCAGGTCGCGCAGCGCTCGCACCGCGAGCACGTCGCTCAGGCCGTCGAGGAACGCCTCGAGCGAGCCTGTGGGGTCCACGCGGGAGGCGAACTCCGAGACGGAGACCTTGTTCCTCCGCTCCGCGAGGGGATACGTGCGCACCTTCGAGAGATCGGCGGGGAAGATACGCTCGCGCATCGGGACCTCCCGACGGGAAGAATAGTCCTGCACCGGGAAAAACCCAAGACGCGTCCCGCGGCCCGACGCTTGCGGCCCCGGTGCTTAGCCTCTACGCTTCGTGTCATGAACGCGGAGGAGGTGCCGGTCGGGGTCCTCGTGATGAACGTCGGCACGCCCGACGCCCCCACGACGACCGACGTGCGGCGGTACCTCCGGGAGTTCCTTTCGGATCCCCGAATCCTGGACACGAACGCGGCGGCCCGGTTCCTTCTGCTCCGTCTCGTGATCCTCCCCTTCCGCCCAGCCCGCTCCGCGGAGGCGTACCGGAAGATCTGGACCGCGGGCGGCTCGCCCCTGCTCGTCCACGGCCACGCCTTTCGCGACGGGCTCGCGGCGCGGCTCGGCGGGGAATACGAGGTCGCCCTGGGGATGGGCTACGGTCGTCCCTCGTTGGCCGCCGCGATGGAGGAGCTTCGCTCCCGGGGATGCCGGCGGATCGTCGTGTTCCCGCTCTTCCCGCAGCTCGCCTCCGCCACGACCGGGTCGACCCTCGAGGCGGCGTACCGGCGCGCCGCGCAATTCTGGAACGTGCCGCTCCTGTCCACGGTGCCGCCGTTCTACGCCGACCCCGGATTCGTCGGCGCATTCGCGGCGCAGGCCCGGGCCTCCCTGGCCGAAGAGCCCGCGGACCACCTGCTGTTCAGCTTCCACGGGCTCCCCGAGCGGCAGATCCTGAAATCCGACGAAAGCGGCGGGCACTGTCTCAGGTCCGCCGAGTGCTGCAGCGCGATCGGTCTCGCGAATCGGAGCTGCTACCGCGCCCAGTGCTTCGAGACCGCTCGGCTCATCTCGGCAGCGCTGGGTCTCGAAGACGGCGCGTGGTCCGTCGCCTTCCAGTCGCGCCTCGGCCGGATACCGTGGATCGGGCCGGCGACCGACGAGGCGGTCCCTCGGCTCGCCCGCGAGGGCATCCGGAACCTGACGGTGGCGTGCCCCGCGTTCGTCGCGGACTGCCTCGAGACGCTGGAGGAGATCGGGATCCGGGCGGCGGAGAGCTTCCGCGCCGCCGGAGGCGCGAGCCTGCGTCTCGTCCCGTCCCTCAACGGCTCGGCGATGTGGGTGAACGCCGCGGCGCGGCTGGTCCGGCGTGCGGCGTGCGATGAGGCCTCGCGGCCGCCCTGAACGCGGTTTGCGGCCTCCCGACGGACGTGGAATACTCGACGCCGAGGTACAATCTCATCCTCGAATCGTCCTCGTCGGGGCGTGGGAAGGCGTCCCGGCGGACAGGAGGACCGAATGCGAGTCCGACGCATCCTGCTCTCGCTCCTCGTCGCAGCGCTCGCCCTCGCGACCCCCGCCGTCCGCGCGGCGGACACCTTCAGCATCGACCCGGCCCACAGCAACGTCGGCTTCAGCATCCGCCACCTCATCTCCCGCGTGACCGGCCGGTTCGCCGACTTCAGCGGGACCATTCTGCTGGACGGCGCCGATCCGACGAAGTCCACCGTCGCGTTCACGATCAAGGCGGCCAGCATCGACACCGCGGAACCGAAGCGGGACGCCCACCTGAGGTCCCCCGACTTCTTCGAAGTGGCGAAGTTCCCCGAGCTGACGTTTCAGAGCACCAGGATCTCGAAGACGACCGGGAGCACGTACCAGGTCACGGGCAAGTTCACCCTCCACGGCGTCTCCAAGGAGATCACGATTCCCGTGGAGTTCCTGGGCACGGCGAAGGACCCCTGGGGGAACGACCGGGCCGGCTTCTCGACCTCGTTCACCCTCGACCGGAAGGACTACGGGATCGTCTGGAACAAGGTGCTGGACGCCGGTGGCACTTTCGTCGGCGACGAGGTATCCGCCACGATCAACGTCGAGGCCGTGAAGGAGAAGCCGCAGGCGTCGCCCGCCGCGAAGTGAACGTGGGGGCGCGTCAGCGCGGGAACGGGTACATCAGGAGGGCGACGGCCAGCGCGCCCACCACCATCCCCGACCAGATCAGCACCGCGAGACGCAGCCGCGCCTGCGCGGTCCGGCGCGAGAGGACCGCGAAGAACAGGGCCACCAGCGTCGAGTAGAGCAGGAGGTGCAGGAAGTGGCTCTGCATCAGTCCTTCCTTCCCCGCGCAATGTCCCAAACGTCGAACAGGAGAAGGAGATTCATCAGGCCGGCCGTCCAGAGATACGCGGTTCCGTACGCCGAGACGCCGGACCTCGAGCGCTCCCGGAAGATCCGGACGACCCGAGACTCGAAGGCTCCTCCCACGCCGTCGTCGGAGGCCGCGTACGCCGGCTCGCCGTAGACCGCCAGGCGCGCCAGGAGATCCGCGGGTCCGACGCCGACGTTCGCCACGACCTGGAGCGTCGTCAGGAACGCCTGACGGCCGTCGCGGAGCGCCAGTCGACCGTCGTGCGCCATCCCGAGGGCGAACGATCCCATGACGATCGCGGTGAACAGAAGGCCGCGGCGGACGTGACCGAGGACGACGTGCCCGAGGCCGGGGAGCAGCCAGGCCGCGCCGAGCGCCAGTGCGGTCCGCGGGGCGCCGACGGCGCTCCGAGCCGCCGGGGACGCCGGCTCCGGCCCGCTGTCCTTCGCCATCGTGCTCCTACTCGGCTTCCGCGACGACCTGCACGGTGACCTTCGCCGTGACTTGCCGGTGGATCTTGACGGGCACCTCGAACGTGCCGAGGGACTTGATCGGCTCGTCGAGCTGGATCTTGCGGCGGTCCACCTCGATCCCCTTGGCCGCGAGAAGGTCGGCGATCTCGGAGCTCGTCACCGATCCGTAGAGCACGTCGTGCTCCCCTGCCTTCTTCGATACGGCGATCCTCACGCTCTCGAGACGGCCGGCGAACGAGCGCGCTTCCTCGACCTCCCGCGACTCTCTCGCGACCCACACCCGCTTCTGCAGCTCGAAGTTGCGGAGGTTCCCCGGCGTCGCTTCCATCGCGAGCATCTTCGGCAAGAGGTAGTTCCTCGCGAAGCCCGGAGACACGTTCACGATCTGCCCCCGCTCCCCGAGGTGTTCGACGTCCTGGCGCAGCACGACCTTCACGGGGTCCTCCTTCCCGGCGCTAGTCGCTGGTGAAGGGCAGGAGCGCGATGTTGCGCGCGCGCTTGATCGCCCGCATCAACTGGCGCTGGTGCTTGGAGCACGTCCCCGAGATCCTGCGCGGCAGGATCTTCGCGCGCTCCGGGATGTAGTTCTGCAGGGTCCGGATGTCCTTGTGGTCGACCCACGCGGCCTTCTCCTCGCAGAACTTGCAGTACTTCCTGCGGCGGAACAGGAACCGCCGCCGGCCGCCGCTTCGCGGCTGTCGCCCGCGCCCCCCGCCTTCGCCGCCCGACCGGGATCCGTCCCTCATCTCGCTCATGTCACCGCTCTCCCGCGTTCAGCACGAACTCTCCGTCAGACGGGCTCGTCGTCGCCCGGCTCCACGACCTCGAGCGCCTCGTCCGTGTCGTCGGCCTCGCCCCCGGCGTCCTCCACCGGCGGAAGTTGACCCGCGGCGGCCAGCTCGCCCGCGGCTTCGGCCGCGGCCCTCGCGGCCTCCGCCTCGACGCGGGCCTCCGCGTCGCGGACGGCCTGCTCCTTGGCGGCCACGGCCCAATCCTCCTCGAGCCGCACGGTGAGGTGCCTCAGCACCTTGTCCGAGATCCGGAGCCGCCGCTCCAGCTCCTTCGGAATCGCCTCGTCGGCGTCGTAGAGGAATCGGGTGTAGACGCCGTCCTCGAACTTCTTGATCGGGTAGGCGAGACGCCGCCGGCCGACGCGTTCGTTGGCCACCATCATGCCGCGCTCGGTGACGACCTGCGCGAGCGGAGCGACCACGATGCGCTCCTCGTCCTCGCTCAGCGTGGGGAGGGTGATGAAGAGAGTCTCGTACGTCGGCACGAATCGCACCTCCTCACGGCGTTTCGCCCCCGGTCTCGCCGGGAGCAAGGGGTGCCGGATCGTCCGGTCCCGCACTGTCGCGGGCCCGCAAAGGGCGGAGTCTAACACGCCCCGGGTGATTCGGCCACCGCCGTCGGTCCGTTGAACCGGTTCATGGCGGCCGCGAGCCCTTCGACCAACACCGCCTCGGCCGCGTCGGCTCCGAGGCCGACCAAAGCCTCCGCGGCGTCGGCTTCGTCGTCTTCGAACGACTCGAGGACGTAGTCGACGAGGTCCGTCTCCGCGCGGCGCGCCCCCAGCACGCCGAGCTTCACCCGCGGGAACTCGGCGGTCCTGAGGGTCGCGATGAGCGAGCGGAGACCGTTGTGGCCGCCCGCGCTCCCGCCCGCCCGGACGCGGATCCGCCCCAGAGCGAGGTCCGCGTCGTCGTGAACGACCAGGAGATCGCACGGCGAGGCGGCGTAGTGCTCGAGGAGTGCGGCGCCGGCCGTCCCCGAGCGGTTCATGTACGTCCGAGGTTTCGCGAGGACGACCTCGACCCCCGAGAGGAGCGCCTCGGCGCTGAGGCACACATCTCCGAGCTCCCCCGCCTTCGCGAACTTCGCCCCCGCGCGCCCCGCCAGCAGGTCCAGCACGCGGAAGCCCAGGTTGTGCCGCGTCCGGCGATAGCGGTTGCCCGGATTGCCGAGACCGAGAACGATCATCAAGGCGCCGCCCAGGAGGCTACTTCTCCTTCGCCCCCTTCTCCTTCGCCCCCTTCTCCTTCGCGGCCGGCTCCTCCGCCGCGGAGGCCTCCTTGCCCTTCTTGATGACCTCGGGCTCCGCGGCCGCGGCCTCGGGCGCCGCCTCGACCACCGCCGGCGTCTCCTCCGCTCTCGGCGGAACGACGACGGCGACGATCCCTTCGGAATCATCGAGGATCGTGACGTTGGCGATCGTGGGAAGCGCGGCCACGGAGACGTGCTGGTTCACCTTGAGCGCGGAGACGTCCACGTCGACATGTTTCGTTGCCGCTCCTCTGGGAAGACGAGAGCTTGCTGGTCGTCGTGAGATTCGCAGAGTTCCCAAAGTGGCGCAATCATGATCTCCCCTTCCCATTCGAGTCGCTTGCTGTTTTGTGAATTGACGCACAAAAAAATCGGCGCCGGCTGGGG
>JAIQFR010000126.1 GCA_020073205.1 Terriglobia bacterium | reverse complement strand
AGGACCTCGTAGAGTCGCAGGAGCCTCCGGTCCCCGCGTCGCCACCTCGCGTCCAGCTCGGGCCATCCGAGACGCGGTCCGGGCGGGTCCAGGGTCAGCGGGATCCCGTCGACCGGGATCCCCTGGGCGCGCAGCCGCGCGAGCCACCGCTCGGTCGAGGCGTCCACGGGGACGGGGCTCGGGTACCAGCTGTAACCGAGCAGGGTCCTCATCGCCGGCCCGGTGGTTCGCCGACGCGCGTGAGGAACAGGCCGTGGCCCGTCCTCCCGGATGTCCCCGTCGTTCCGGTCACCGTCCGTCCCGGCGGGGAGAGCTCGGGAGGCTCGAACCACTCCTCCACGGACGGGAGGTCCCGGATCGCCTCGCCGCTCCTCGACGAAGGGCCGCCATGCGGGAGGTCACCGCCCCGGCCGCGCCCAGACGTTCGCGCTGAAGGCGTAGTTGCCGCACTCGACGAGGAACTCGTTTCGCGTCGCGAAGGGTCGGCCCGTCTTCTCGGAGACCGTCTCGTAGCCCAGCCGCTCGACCTGATCCTTCAGCTTGAGGACGTCGCCGCCGAACGTCGACAGGTTGTTCTGATTGAACTCCATCACGATCGTGGGCCGGTGCGCGGCAAGGAACTTCTCGGCACCCGTGAGGAAATACGGCTCGTGGCCGTCGATGTCGACCTTGACCAGGTCGATCTTTGGAAGTGCCAGCTCGTCCGCCACGCGCTCCAGCGAACGCAAGCGGATCGTCTCGCTGCCGAGGGAGGCCTCGTCGGCGACCGGATGGAGGGTCGCGGAGGAATCCCCGATGTGAATGACCTGCGTTTCCTCCCGGTCGGACAGCCCGTAGTCCAGGACGACCACCCTCTCCGTCATGCCGTTCTTCTCGAGGTGCCAGACGAGCCGGTCGCGGTAGGCCCGCGCCGGCTCGAACGCCCACACCTTGCCCGCGGGTCCGACGAGCCGCGCGAGGATGACCGTGAAATACCCGATGTTCGCACCCACGTCCAGGACGTGCATCCCGGGCTTCACGAACTCCCGCACGAGATCGGTCGTCCGCGGCTCGAAGGTCCCGTGCAGGAAGATCTCCCGGTCGAGGTAGTTCTCGAGCCTCAAGCCCCACGCGAGTCCCCCGCGCCGCGCCGTCCTAAAGCCGTGGGAGGGCATCGAGAGGCGCCTCCACGCGCGCAGGAGGCGACCGCCGATGGCCCGGTACGACAGATCGCCCACCTTACCCCTCGGTCCGCGTCTGCCACGCGATCGACGGCTGCAGCTTGGCTCTCACGGTGTCGCCGGGATAGGCACGGTTGATCCCCCCGGCTGCCTGGACCGTGAGATCGACGGGGACTCCCGCCCCGGTGCACGAGCGCCGGTTGTGGATCCCCGCGTGCACGACGAGCCGGTAGGTGCGGCTCGCAAGGAGATCCGCGGGGAGCGTCGCAGTCGAGGTGTACCTTCCCGGGGCGATCTCCCGGACGAACTCCTCGTGCTCGTCGTGGAACGACCGGATCAGGATGTCGTCCTGCTCGTCGACGACGTCGAAGTACACGCGGAGCTCCCTGACCGGATGGAGCACGTCGTAGGTGACCCGCACGTTGACCGGCAGGTCGCTCCGCAGGATCGTGGTCCCGACGCCGCCCTGGAGGACGGCGACGCCGAGGAGTCGGAAGTCGGGATCGGCCGGCAACCGGGCGATCCTGTCGTCCACGGTGGCTGCGCCGGGGACCGACTCGGCGTCGCGCAGGTACGCCTCGACGACCTCCCCCGTCGGGCCCGAGCGACGGAGCCCGCCTCCGGCGATCCAGAGGGCCCGGCCGCAGAGATGGCGCACCGCCTTCATGCTGTGGCTGACGAACAGGACGGTTCGCCCCGCGTGCGCGACCTCGGTCATCTTGCCCAGGCATTTCCTCTGGAACTGCGCGTCGCCGACCGCGAGGACCTCGTCCACGAGGAGGATCTCCGATTCGAGGTGCGCCGCCACCGCGAACGCGAGACGCATGTACATGCCGCTGGAATAGTGCTTGACGGGCGTATCGAGGAACCTCTCGACCTCGGCGAACGCGACGATCTCCTCGAAGCACCGATCGATCTCGATCTTCCGCATGCCGAGGATCGCTCCGTTCAAGAACACGTTCTCCCGGCCCGTGAGCTCGGGGTGGAATCCCGTGCCCACCTCGAGCAGGCTCCCCACCCGGCCGCGGATCTCCGCCCGGCCCTCCGTGGGCTCGGTGATGCGGGAGAGGATCTTGAGGAGCGTGGACTTCCCCGCCCCGTTGCGCCCGACGATCCCCACGACCTCGCCCTCTTGCACCTCGAACGAGACGCCCCTGAGGGCCCAGAAGGAGGACGCCTCGCCGGCTCGGCGATCCGCGCCGCGAAACGGATGGGTGAACCTGGATGCGACGGCGTCGCGGAGGGTCCTGTAGGGAGGTCGCTGGACGAGCCGGTATCGCTTGCCCAGACCGTCCACCCTCACCCTAAGCTCAGCCATGGCCCCTCACACCACGTCGGCGAAATTGCGCTCCATCCGTCGGAAGTAGATCAGGCCGCCGACCAGCAGGATCACGACGGTCCCCACCGAGACCAGGAGCATCGGACCGGGAGCCGGCGCGCCCTTGAGGATCGCCCACCGAAAGCCGTCGACGACGCCCGCCATCGGGTTCAGTCCGTAGACCAGCCGGTAACGCGCGGGGACGAGGCTGCTCGGATAGGCGACGGGGGTCACGAACAGCCAGAGCTGGGTGAGGAACGGCAGCGTGTGCCGAACGTCGCGATACTGCACGTTCAGAGCGGAGAGCCACAGCCCCACCGCGAACGCGGTGATGACCACGAAGAGGACCAGCGGAGGCAGCACGAGGAGGGCGGCGGTCGGGGGGATCCGGTACCAGAACGCGAGGCCGAGGAGCACGACGAACGCGATGGCGAAATCCACGAGCCCCGAAAGGACTGACGACAACGGGATCAGGAGACGGGGGAAATAGACCTTCGTGAGGAGGCGCTCGTTGGCCACCAGGCTGTTTCCCGACTGGTTGAGCGCATAGCTGAACATCTGCCACGGCAGCAGGGCCGCGAAGGCGAAGACGGGATACGGCAGGCCGTCCGAAGGCACCTTGGCCAGCCCACCGAAGAACACGCTGAACACCAGCATGGTGAAGACCGGCTGGAGCACGGCCCATGTCGCGCCGAGCGCCGTCTGCTTGTAGCGGACCTTGAGATCGCGGAGCGCGAGGAAGAACAGGAGGTCCCGGTACCGCCACAGCTCCCGGAAATCGGGGAGCCGCCAGCCGGACGCCGGCTCGACCACCGTGACCGGGATCTCGCCGCCCGCGAGATCGGAGAGCGCGGGGCGGCTCACAGCGCGCCCCCTGGAGTCACGCCGGCGACCCTCTCCCGGCTCCCGACGCGCGACGCCAGCGCTTCCGCCAGGACCCGCGTCATCGCCTCGCACATCCCCCTCGCGCTGAATTCCTCGCTCGCCCTCCTGCGGTTCGCCTGCCCTACGCGCGCCCGCAGCCCGGGGTCCCCCGCCGCGGCGAGGATCCGGCCCGCGAGCGCGTCCACGTCGCCCGCAGGTGCGAGGAGCTCCGCGCCGTCCGTGCCGACGGCCTCCCTGATGCCGGGAATGTCGGTGGCGGCGACGGCGAGCCCGGCGGCCATGCACTCGAGGATTCCGTTCGGCACCCCCTCGAACCGGGAGCTGAAGACACCGAGGTCGACGGCCCCCAGGAGGCCCGCGATGTCGTCCACCTCCCCAAGGAACCGGACGCTTCCGCCCAGGCGAAGCTCCTCGGCGAGGTCGAGAAGGCCGCGGGAGTCCTCGTGCAACCGGCCGGCGAGCAACAGCACGCCGGGCCCGCCGGGAGCGGGCCACCGGTCCAGGGCGAGCCTCCAGGCCCTCAGCAGCGTGGGGTGGTCCTTGTAGCGGTGGAGGTTCGAGACCATGCACGCGGCGAACGCCCGCTCGTCGAGACCGAGCGACTCGCGCCATCCTCTTCGGTCTCTCTCGATTCGCGAAAGCTCGACGCCGTTCGGCACGACCCGGATCCTCGCGGGATCCACGCCGAGCGTCCCCGAGAGGAAGCGGGCACCGTGCCGCGAGTTGGACACGAAGTCGCGAGTGTGTCGGAGGGCGAGGCGCTCGAGGCGCCGACCGAGACGCCCGCGCCCCTCGTCGCGCTGGTTCCAGACGAACGCCTTCACGCCCGTCCACGGGATCACCGCGCCGCAGAGGACGTTGGGCGCCATGGTGTACGAGAGGACCGCGTCGAACCTCGCGCGGCGGAGCCTGAGGGCGAACGCGGCGAGAGCCGTCCACCTCCTCGCGCGGCCGCCGGCATACGGCAGGGACATCGCCCTGCAGGGGATTCCCGCGTTCTCGCACATCGCCGCGACGCGTCCCGGACGCCCCATGCCCCAGACCTCGACGCGGGCCGCAACCGGCCCCGCCAGGTGGCACGCGAGCAGCATCGCCTGCCGCTCCGCGCCGCCGAGCTCCAGGTGCCCCAGGACGAACAGCACGCGCCGTCCCCGCAACGCGAGGGACGGCGGGTCCGGCGGCGCGGCGCTTCCGGCGGCTCCGGCGATCATCGTCCCCGTCCTAGCGCGGCCCCGGCTTGGCGGCGAGGGCCACGAGATGCGGGCCCGGCGCCCCGCAGACGGCGAGAAACCGTCCAGCGGGAAACGGCCGAGGCCAGAGCCGATCGGCGAGGCGGGCCGTCGAGCGCTGCGCCCGCCGAAAGAGATAGGCCGCGCTCCAGTGGCGCGGGGGCCGGCGGGCCGGCTCCTGGAACCTGCCCAGGTCGATCGCGCGGCAAAAGCGCACGTCGAGCCCACCAGCGGACAGGAGGGACGAGAGAGAGCCGGCGGTCCAGGAGGTGAGATGCTGGACCTTGTGAAACTCCTCGCCACAGGCCGGGCAGAATACCATGGACCGCGACAGGTTCTCCTCGTTGGGCGTGGTGAACAGGGCCCAGCCACCCGGCGCCAACACCCGGGCGACTTCGGCCACCAGCCCGGCGAGGGACTCCGGCGGAACGTGCTCGACGGTCTCGATGCAGCAGACCCCGTCGAACGAGCGCTCGCCCACGGGCGCCGTCCCGCCGCGAATCTCGAACGCCCCTTCCCAGCCGGGGAGGCCGCCGTACCGCTCCGCCGCCCGCCGGACCGAGTGCGGCGATGCGTCGGCGCCGGCCACCCTCGCCCCTGCGCGGAGCAAGTGCTGGATCAGGAAGCCGGGGCCGCATCCGAAGTCGAGCACGCGCGCTCCCCGCAGCCGGACGGCCTGAGCGAGGAAGACGCCGACCCCGGCGCCGACCTCCAACGTGAAGTACTCGCCCTCCGTGGCGGGGCTCGTCGACCATCGCTCCCAGAACGCGGCGATGCTCTCGTCGGTCCACTTCATGGCCGGACATGATACAGGTTCCCACATCGAGAAGGGCCCGTTCGTACGCCGCTCTCCCGCGTTTCACCGGAAGCGGATCTCGCGGTTCTGCTGCAGCCAGAGACCGAGCACCAGGAGCAACCACAGCGCGTTCGACCGGTCCTTCTCCGGCCCGTGAGTCTCGATCATGCCCCGGATCTCGCCGACGCGGAACCAGTCGTTGAGGGGTGAGCCCGCGCCGTTCATCACGTCCTCGAGCATCGCCCGCCCCGAGCGCCCCGGGAGGAACCAGCCGGCGCGGGGCGGGGCGAATCCCTGCTTGGGGCGGTGGACGAAGTCGCCGGGGAAGTCCTTGAGAAGGGCCGTCTTCGGGAGATGCTTGGGAACCGGGCTTCCGTCCTGGCCTCTCCGATACCTCAACCTCAGGGGCAGCCGCGCGGCAAGCTCCATCACGTTCACGTCCGCGAACGGCGTCCGAACCTCGAGTCCGTGGTACATGGCGGCGACGTCCACCTTCGTGAGGATGTCGCACGGGAGATAGGTTCGGATGTCGAGGTACTGGGCGTACGCGAGTGCATCGGTCCGCGGCGCAGCGGCGTCCGCCTCGGCGAACGACAGGCAGGGCGCCCCGGGAAGCCCGCCGAACTCCGGACGCCACAGCGCACGGCGCTCTCCCTCTGCGACGTATTCGATCCGACGCTGCCATTCCCGCAGGACGCTCCA
Organism: Terriglobia bacterium; assembly: GCA_020073205.1. Lineage (NCBI taxonomy): Bacteria > Pseudomonadati > Acidobacteriota > Terriglobia > Terriglobia bacterium. The sequence continues at coordinate 5,777 of JAIQFR010000126.1, read as the reverse complement.
CCGAGCCCCGAGCAGGCGTCTCGCGGTCGCCCAGGCCACCGATCGCGCGCCGTCCGCGGAAGGTCGGCGCAAGAACGTCCGGAGGCTCCCGCGCACCGACGGTCGCATCCACCTCAGGTAGGTGTCGTACCCGCCGAATCCCTCGTCGCCGCCGTCGCCCGAGAGCACCATCGGCACGTGGCTCCTCGCGAGGCGCGCGACGTGCCAGGTGGGAACCGCCGAGGTGTCCCCGAACGGCTCGCCGTAGTGGCTCACCAGCGCCGGGAGAAGGTCCCGCAGCTCGTCGCGCACCGTCTCGGTGTGAAGCTCGAATCCACACTTCAGGGCCACCTGCGCCGCGTGCCTCGCCTCCGAAAGCGCCGCCTCCGGGAAGTCGATGCAGAACCCCTTGAGTCGGCTCCCGAGGATCCGGCTCAGCCGAACGGCGACCAGCGTGGAGTCGACCCCCCCGGAGAGCAGGACGCCGAAAGGGACGTCCGACACCGTGTGGGCGCGGACCGACGACTCGAGGGCGGACTCGAACCGCTCCAGCCACTCCGCGTCCGAGGGTGCGGGGTCGGGGTCGAAGCGCAGGTCCCAGTAACGCGTGGGGCCCTCGAGCCGTCCGTCGAATCCCACGACGACGTAGCTGGCGGGCGGCTGCTTGACCACGTCCCGGTAGATCGTGTGCGGCGCCGGGAGGTACTGGTAACGCAGGAACAGCTCCACCGCGACCAGGGATCCCTCAGGTGGACGGTCGTCCACCTGGCGTAGCGCGCCCAGCTCCGAGGCGAAGGCGAGATACCCCTCGCCGGTCCGGTAGTAGAGGGGTTTGATGCCAAGGTGGTCGCGGGCCAGGAGGAGCCTCCGACCGCGCAGGTCCGCGAGGCCGAAGGCGAACATCCCGCGGAAACGCTTCACGCAATCCGCGCCCCACTGCTCGTAGGCGTGAACGATCACCTCGGTGTCCGACCGTGTTCGGAACACGTGGCCCAGAGCGCGAAGCTCGGCGGTCAGCTCGCGGTAGTTGTAGATCTCCCCGTTGTAGGTGACCCAGACCGTGCCGTCCTCGTTCGCCATGGGCTGCTGCCCGGTCTCGAGGTCGATGATGGAGAGGCGGCGGTGACCGAGGGCGAGCCCGTCACGAACGAAGGTGCCCTCGCCGTCCGGCCCGCGATGCGCGACCGCCGCGGTCATCCGCTCGATCTCGCCGCGGCGGGACGCGCTGTCGCCCCACCTCAGTATCCCCGCGACCCCGCACATGAGTTCCCCGTTATCGACCCGGCCCGGGAGCGGCCCGCGCGGCCCGCGTCGCGGAGCTTCGACGCGCCGGGGAGCGATGATAGCGTCCCGGGGCCCGCGACGGAACTCGATTCCGGACCCGGCTCGTCCAGCCCGCTCGCCGGCGCTCCCGGAAACGCCGGGGAGTCGCGGACGCCATGCCGTCATCCCCTCTCGAGGCGTTCCCGGATCGCCCGGGCGCGCGCGGGGTCGAGCGTGAGCAGGTTCTGCTCGTACGAGCTCTCCTTGGGCCAGGCGGCCCATCGGCGGGCCCGGGCCTCGGCCTCCGCGAGGAGGCGCGCCGCGCTCTCGCGCGCCCCGGCCCCCCCTTCCGCCAACAAGGACTCCGCCAGAAGGAGACGCGCCGGAACGGCTTCGGGCTCGATCCGGAGCGCCTGCTCCGCGGCCCGTCTCGCGCCGGCGGGATCACTGGCGTCGAGCAGGAACCCTCCCTTCTCGAGGAGCGGGTACGGGTCGTGGCAGGAGCGCTCGACCGCCTCGTCGTAGCGCGCCGCCGCCCGCGCGCGGGCCGCCTCGTCGCGGAACAGCCGCGTACACGCCAGCGCTTCGACGCGCGCGATCGCGATCCGGTAGCGGGCGTCGGCGGCCTCCAGCCGGACCGCCGTCTCCGCGGCCTCGCGGGCCTCGGCGTAGACCGACACGCCGAACTCCCGCCCCGACGCCAGGTCCTCCGCGCGGCGGGTCCACAGGTCGGGATGGAACGGATTCCAGGCCAGCGCCGCGCGGAGGCGTGCCCGCCCCGACGCGTCGAGGCGCCCGCGAGGGAGCCCGCGCACCGACTTCCACGCCAAGTAGGGCGCCGCGTCGCCGACCAGCACGAGCAGCACGAGCGACGCCGCGGCCGCCCCGCGCAGCGCGCGTCCGGGTCGCGGGGCGGGCTCGCGAGTTTCGGTGGAGAGGAGGCCCCCGAGGAGCGCGGCGGCGAGGAGGTGCAACGCGGGAATCCTGCTCGGGTTGTCCACGGCCGCCGGCACCGCGAGCGCGACGAGCGCGGCGATCGCACCCGCGGTCCCCGTCGGGAGGGCGCCCGATCGTCGCCGCCGCACGATCTCCCGCGCGGCGAGCATCAGGGCGGCGAGCCCCGCGACGGCCGCGGGCAAGCCGAACTCCGCGGGTAGCCGAAGCAGGTCCGAGTGGGTCGCGTCGAACGAGCGAGCGAAGCGCAGCGGCCCCTCGGATATCGGGAAATTGAGATTGGCCGCCGCGGTGGCGAATTGCCCGGGCCCGGTGCCGAGCCAAGGAGAGGCCGCGACCGCCTGGAGGCTCGCCCCGTAGATCTTGAAGCGCTGGTACCGAAACGCGTCGCCTCTCGCGAAGCGCACGGCGACACCGATGCCGATGCCCACCAGGAGCAGAGCCGCGGACCCGGCGAGCGCGGTCCGCGTCCGGACCCCGACGCTACGCCAAAGGCAGAGGAGGAGCACCACCGCGCCCGCGACGAGGGCGAGAAGGGCCGCACGCGAGCCGACGAGGACGAGAGCCAGCGCCGCCGGCGCGGCCAGCGCCACGCGCGCCCAGGCTCCACGGCGGCCTCCCGTGCCGGCGGTCCCGGCTCCGATCAGCAGTGCCGCCACGAGCCATGTCGCCAGGTGGTTCGGGTTCAGAAACGTTCCGGCCGGGCGAAGCGCTCCCATCGCCCGCTGGACGAGAGCGAGCGTTCCCTCGAGGGCCGCCCCGACCAGCAACGGCATGCCGATGCGGACCACGAGTCGCGGCCCGCATCGAGCGGCGAGAAGCGCGACCCCGGCGAACGCGGCGATCTCCTGCAGCACGAGGAACGCCGCGAACCGGTACGGCGCGAGACAGGCGCCCGCGAGCGCGAGCGCTGAAAACAGGGCCAGCGCGGAACCCGACGCCGCGGCAGGAAGCCTCGGCTCCCCGGCGAATCGGGGCGCGAGGATCGCGAGCAGTGCGAGCAGCGCCACCGCCCCGTGAACCAGAAGCAGGCCGCCCGGTGAAGCGCCCCCTTCCCCGAGAACCGCCGCGAGGAGAAGCGCCGCGAGGCCCGAGGAGAGCGCGAGGGCATTCACGGCCGTGCCTCCGGCGCGGAGCGCACCCGAAGCGCGGTCGCCGCCTGGTCCCTGCGGCGCGCATACTCCCGTCGCAGGGGGTACAGGCGGGCGGCTTCCACGAGATCCGCGTAAGCTCCCGCCAGATCACCGGCCGCGAATCGCACCCGGGCCCTGACGTCCCTCGCCCCCGGGCGGATCGGATCGAGCGCGACCGCGCGGTCCGCCTCGCTTAGACCCTCTCTCAGTTCCGGCCTCGCACCGAGGGTGGCCGCGGACCGTGCGAGCAACGCTTCGGCCAGCGCGACGCGCGCCTCGGCGTCCCAGGGGACGAGCCGTGCCGCCCGGCGCGCGCTTCCCACCGCCGCCGCGAGATCGCCTGAGGCCAGCTCCTCCCGGGCTTCGACCCGGGCGTTCCAGGCGAGGCCGGCGGGAGCGCTCAAGGCCGCCGCCGCCACGACCCCCGCGAGGAGCGGCCATCGAATCGTCCCGCCGATCGACGGGGTCGGGATCGGCTCTTTAGCCTCGACCGACGACAGCGTTCCGCGAAGCGCGGCGGCGAGCCAGAGCAGCGAGGGAAGGAACGCGGTGAAATCCGCGAGATTCTGCACCGCGAATGCGGCGAGGCCGACGCGGGCGCCGTTCACCCACGGCGGTCCCGGCGGGCCCCGCCGCGAGAGCACCGGCCCGACGAAGAGCGCGAAGAACAGGATCGACAGGACGCCGGCCGCGGGTAGCCCTGTCTCGGCCGCGAGCTGCAGCGGAAGGTCGTGAGCGTACCGGGTCTCGTTGTCCCCCTCGCGCAAGTAGCGGGGGAGCGCCGTGCCGAATCCGCCCGGGCCGACCCCCGTCCACGGATGGTCCACCGCCATCGCCCACGCCGCGCGGAAGTTCCCGGCTCTAAGAGCCCACGGGCTCCCGGGGTGATCGCGGTCGAGCACCTCTCCGCCGCGGAGCATCGCGATCGAGACCACCACCACGACCAGCGCAGCCGCACCCGCCACGAGGAGCCCTCGCGACACCTTCCTCGACATCCCCGCGAGCGCCAGCGCAAAGAGGAGCGCGACCGCCGCGGTGGCGGAGGCCGCGCAGAGGATCCCCGCGACCTCGAGCACCCCCGCGGCGAGCACGAAGATTCTTGCACGGCGGCCCGATCGGAACGCCAGGCCCAGGGTCACCGGGAGCGCGATGCCCAGGAATCCGCCGAGTGCGGCCGGCGTCGGGAAGTTCGCGAACGCCCGCCCTTCCGCGAGTCGCGAGAGGATCGCGTCGCGATCGGGGACGCCGTGGCTCGACCGGACCTGCTCGGCGAGAACTCGGAGCCCCCAGATCTTCTGGACTACCGCGTGGAGCGACACCCAGGCACCCGCCCCCGCCAGCGCGGCCGGAACGACGGGGCCCGTAAGGAACGCGCTCGGGAGGGCTGCGGAGTGGATCCCGACCGCCGCGGCGAGGATCGCCACGACCAGCGGCCCGGCGGCCGAGGCCGGATAGAGGAACGTCGCGCTGGCGGCGGAGAGCGCGAGCCCCAGCAGGAGCGCGCGCGGGGCGTCGCCCTCGGCGGGGCGGACCAGGAGCGCGAGAAGGGCGATGAGCGCGGCGGTCCCGGCCATCGATTCGCCGCGGGTCTCGGGGGGCAGGAGCGGCAGCAGGACGACCAGGATGGGGAGAATGAGGCAGGCGGGACGGACCACCGCTCCCGGCGAGGCCATCGCCGGTTCGCGGCTACTGGGGAGCGGCCACGAACTGGCCATTCACGAGGACGATGTCCCGCTCGAAGTCGTCGCGGGTGGCAACCGTGATCGCCGCGCCGGCGACACCGTCCTTGCCGAACGACGCGAGCGTGTAGTTCCCGAGGTCGTCGCGGGAGTAGCTGTAGAGGTGGCCCCACGCGTCGTTCGCCGGAATGACGCTGCTCTCGTAGGGGGTCAGGACCGCCTGGAGGCCCGTGATCCCCCCGCCGTCCGACGGCAGGTGGCCGTGGTCGACGGAGTAGATCTCGATCCCCTTCGAGATGGTCCGCATGTCCGCCATGGTAGCCCTTTGCCTCGACTTGTCCAGCGCGTTCATGAGAGCCACGATCCCGATGCTGACCACGATGGCCAGGATCACGAGGACCACCAGCAGCTCGATCAGCGTGAATCCCCGTTGCCGTCGCCCGCCTCTAGATCTCATCGAGACTCTCATGCCGATCCGCTCCCTGAGCCCGTCCACCGCCGTGTCTCCTGCGTCGCTCGGCGTTCCGGCGGTCTCGAACCCTTTGCTGCTCGACCGGCGAGAAGCGGAGACGGCGGGGACGACGCGCGCCCCCGCCGCTCCGGGAAAGTCGGGTTACTGCTGGACGCCCTCGGGCCAGGCCGCGAACTGGCCGCCCATGAAGATGATCGGGCTGTCGAATCCACCGCCGTTGCCGCCGCCGAAGGCACCCCACACGACGCCGGTCAGGTCGCCGCCGTCCTTGCCGCCGGACGCGAGCGTGTAGCCCGT
>JAIQFR010000125.1 GCA_020073205.1 Terriglobia bacterium | reverse complement strand
GGAGGGCGCCGCCGGCCCGTCCGGCGACCCGGCGACGACCTCCGTTACGACCTCGAGCTGGAATTCCAGGAGGCGGTGCGGGGCCTCGAGACCCGGATCAAGGTGCCGCGAACCGAGAAGTGCTCCGAGTGCGCGGGCCGCGGGGCGAAGACCGCCGATGGCATCAGGCCGTGCCCACAGTGCGGCGGGCGCGGGCAGGTCGCGTTCCAGCAGGGGTTCTTCACCCTCACCCGTCCGTGCGGCCGCTGCCGCGGGGCGGGACGCATCATCACCTCCCCTTGCTCGAGCTGCGAGGGGAGCGGGAGAGTTCGCCGGGAGCGCACGCTGACCGTTCGTATCCCCGCGGGCGTGGACGAGGGGATGCACCTCCGGCTCTCCGGCGAAGGGGAAGCGAGCCCCGACGACGGTCCCCCCGGCGACCTCTACGTGGTCGTCCACGTGGCCGCGCACCCGTTCTTCCGGCGCGACGGGAACCACGTCCGGTGCGAGGTGGTGGTCGGTTTCGCCCAGGCCGCGCTGGGGTCCAAGGTCACCCTCCTTACCCTCGACGGCGAGGACGAGTTCGAGATCCCGCCGGGGACCCAATCCGGAACGGTCTTCAGGCTCCAGGGCAAGGGGATCCCGGCTCTCGAGGGCGGCCGCCGGGGCGACCAGTACGTGTCGGTCCTGCTGCGAACTCCGACGCGGCTCACCTCGGAGCAACGCGAGCTGTTCGAGCGGCTGGCGAAGCTCGAGGGGGAGGAGGCCGCAGGCCGGGGCCTGTTCCATCGGGTGAAGGACATCTTCAACTAGCGAGCGCGCCGGCGACGGCGGCGCGCCGCGCGGATCGGGCCCATGCGGCACGAGACCCCGTGGATCGCGATCGTCTTAGAGGCGCCTTCCGGTCTGGAGGAGGAGCTCGCGGCGGACCTCGGCGCGTCGAGCCTCGGGGTCGAAGCCGCGCCGGCAGGCTCCGGCACGGTCAGGCTCCGCATCTACCTTCCGGGCGCACAGGATCCCGGGCCGGTCCTCGGCCGGACGGCGCGCGCTCTTCGCGCCCACGGCGTCGATCCCTCCAACTGCGAACTCGGAGTCGAGGGGGTGGAGGATGGGCGGTGGGTGGAGCGGTACCAGGCGTCCCTTCGACCCCTCCCCCTCGGAGACCGGTTCGTCGTGATCCCGAACGGGATCGCGTCCCCGGGAATCGGACGGGACCCGATCCTCCTGGTCCCCGGCCGGGCCTTCGGGACGGGCGAGCACCCGACGACGCGGCTCTGCGCGGCCGCGCTCGAGCGCTACGTCCGTCCGGGGAGCCGGTGGCTGGACCTCGGGACCGGAAGCGGCATCCTCGCCGTAGTGGCGGCGAGGTGCGGTGCGGGGGTCGTCGAGGCCGTGGACGACGACGACGACGCCGTCGACGTGGCGCGGGAAGTCGTGGAGGCGAACGGCGCCGCCAGCCGCGTGAGGATCCGCGCGGGATCCGCGGACCTCCTCGCGGGTGCCGCGCTCGACGGGTGCGTTGCCAACGTCGCGACGCGCTACTTCGTCGAGCGGGCCGCGGAGGTCGCGGCGGTCCTTGGCGTCTCGGGAGTCCTCCTCTGCTCCGGACTGCTCGGCGACGACGCGGATCAGGTGTCGCGAGTGCTGCGTGTCGCGGGCCTTGAGACCGTCGAGCGCCGGGACGAGGGGCCCTGGTGCCTCCTCGTCTCGCGCCGCGGGGCGGCGTCGTGACGGAGCGGGTCCGCAGGGTCCACCATCCCGGGGTGGCGGGAAGCGGGACCGAGGTCGTCCTCGACCCCGAGGAGACGCACCACGCGACCCACGTTCTGAGGCTCCGGCCGGGTGATCCGGTCTCGGTCTTCGACGGCAAGGGACGCGAGTGGGGCGCGGTCCTCCTCGCCGTCGGCCGCGCCGGCGCCACGGTCCGGATCGCTTCCGAGCTGCCCGGCCGGGCCGATCCCGTGCTCGGCGTCACGCTGTTCCAGGCCGTTTGCAGGCCGGAGCGGATGGAGTGGGTGATCCAGAAAGGGACCGAGGTCGGGATCGACGCGATCCGGCCCTTCCTGGCCGGTCGATCCGAGGCCGGGAGCCCGTCCGGCGAGCGGCTCCGGCGCTACCTAAGGGTGGCCCTGGAGGCGGCGAAGCAGTGCGGTCGGAGGTCGGTGCCGGTGGTCGCCGAGCCGATCGAGGCGGTACCGCCGCCCCCCGAAGGGGCCTGCGCGCTCCTGCTCGATGCAGGTCCCGGGTCGCGTCCGCTCGGGGAGTACATCTCGGCGCCCCGACCTGCCGAGGTGTGGCTGGCGGTCGGCCCCGAAGGCGGGTTCGAAGCGGAGGAGACGGCGTTCCTCGTGGCGTCCGGATGGCACCGGGCGAGCCTCGGCCCTCGCACGCTCCGCACGGAGACCGCCGGGGTCGTCGCGGCCGCGCTGGTGCTGCACGCCTGGGACGATCTCGGCTCGGCCTCCCGAGCAGGTTGAAGCGGGCGCCTGCGCGTCCCTATAATCCCCGCCCAGGCGCCCGAGACCCGCTCGTCCTGCTCGCCGGCCAGTCCGGCGTCGGAGGCCCGATGTCCTTCACTCCTAGCAAGCTCATCTGGATGAACGGCAAGCTCGTTCGCTGGGAGGAGGCGCGCATCCACGTACTGTCCCACGTCGTCCACTACGGGTCGTCCGTGTTCGAGGGGATCCGGTGCTACGACACGAAGCGCGGTCCGGCGGTCTTCAGGCTCCGCGAGCACGTCCGGCGGCTGTTCGATTCGGCGCGGGTCTACCGGATGCCGATCCCCTTCACGCCGGAGCAGACGTCCGCTGCGTGCCTCGAGACGGTGAAGGCGAACGAATTCCGCGCGTGCTACATCCGTCCCGTGGCGTTTCGAGGCTACGGCGACGTGGGGGTGAACCCGCACGGCTGCCCCGTGGACCTCGTGATCGCCACGTGGTCGTGGGGAGCCTACCTGGGTCCGGAGGCGCTGGAGCGCGGGGTCGACGTGCAGGTCTCGTCGTGGACCCGGCTGGCGCCCAACACCCTCCCGGCCCTGGCGAAGGCCGGAGCGAACTACGCCAACTCTCAGTTGATCAAGATGGAAGCGATCGCCAACGGCTATGTGGAAGGGATCGCCCTCGACACCGAGGGCTTCGTGAGCGAGGGATCGGGCGAGAACCTCTTCCTGGTGCGTGACGGGAGGCTCGTCACCCCTCCGCTGGGCGCGTCGATCCTCCCCGGGATCACCCGCGCGAGCTTGATCGTCCTGGCCCGGGAGCAGGGGTTCGACGTGGTCGAGGAGCGGATACCCCGGGAGGCGCTCTACCTCGCCGACGAGCTGTTCTTCACCGGTACCGCCGCGGAGATCACGCCGGTACGGACCGTCGACCGGATCGAGGTCGGCCCCGGCCGTCCGGGACCGGTCACCCGCCGGCTCGACGCCGCGTTCCGCTCGATCCTCGCCGGCGATGCCGAGGACCGGCACGGCTGGCTCGAGCCGGTCCCCTGACCTGCCCGCTTGCCTGCCGTCCGATTTGACTCCCGCCGGGAGCGTCCCTAGATTCAACCTCCGGGACGGGCCGATCCCGCCCGCCGACTGCCCGCGAGGCAGCGAGGAGCCGCCGTGCATATCAACGACCTGCTCAAGATCGCCACCGATCACGGAGCTTCCGATCTCCACCTCAAGGTCGGCAGCCACCCCGTGATCCGCGTGGACGGACGGCTGATCCCGCTGACGGAAGAGAAGCGGCTCATGCAGGAGGACAGCATCGCGATGGCCTTCAGCATCATGAGCGCCCGTCAGAAGCAGAAGTTCAAGGATAATTTCGAGATCGACATGGCGTACTCCGTCCCCGGGCTCGGCAGGTTCCGCTGCAGCGTCTTCCAGCAGCGCGGGACCGTCGGGGTCGTGCTCCGCGTCATCCCGGTCCGGATCCTCACCATCCGCGACCTCCTGCTCCCGCAGGTCCTCGAGCAGATCGGGGCGGAGCGGCGCGGGCTCGTCCTCGTGACCGGGACGACGGGATCCGGGAAGTCCACGTCGCTCGCGGCGCTGATCGATTACATCAACTCCACGCGCACCGAGCACATCATGACGATCGAGGACCCGATCGAGTTCCTGCACCGGGACAAGAAGAGCCTCGTGAACCAGCGCGAGGTCGAGGTGGACACCAAGTCGTTCGCCACCGCGCTCCGGTCCGCGCTCCGGCAGGACCCGGACGTGGTCCTGGTGGGCGAGATGCGGGACTACGAGACGATCGAAACGGCCTTGACCGCCGCCGAGACCGGCCACCTCGTGCTGTCCACCCTCCACACCCTCGACGCCACCGAGACCGTGAACCGGATCATCGCCGTGTTCCCGCCGCACCAGCAGAAGCAGATCCGGCTCCAGCTCGCCGCGGTGCTCAAGGCCGTCGTCTCGATGCGCCTGGTGCCGCGGGCCGATGGGCAGGGCCGCGTGCCCGCGGTCGAGGTGCTGCGCTCGACCGCCTACATCCGCGACTGCGTCGAGAACAAGGAGAAGACGAAGCTCATCCACGACGCCATCGCGGCGGGGACGTCGCAGTACGGGATGCAGACGTTCGACCAGTCGCTCTACCGCCTGTACAAGAACGACCTGATCTCGCTGGAGGAGGCGCTCCGCCAGGCTTCGAACCCGGATGAGTTCAAGCTCAAGGTCGCCGGGATCCAGTCCACCTCCGACATCTCCCACGAGGAGATGGAGCGGACGATCCACTCGCCGGGAACGTCGGCGGAAGGCGGGATCGACTCGCCGTTCGAGTACTCGAAGAGCTAGAATCGGCGGCATGCCGACGGAGGATCGCGGGAGAGAGGCGCTCGACCTGGCGCTCGGCCTCGTGTCGCGGCGGCCCCTGACCCGGACCGAGGTCCGCGACCGCCTCGTCGCCGCCGGGCACGACCCGTCCGAGGCGAGCGCGGCCGTGGATCGGCTCGTCGCCTCCGGCATCCTCGACGACGCCCGGCTCGCCTCGCACTATCTCCTGACCCGCTCGGAGCGGCTGGGACACGGCCGCGAGCGTCTCACCGCGGAGTTGCTGCGCCGAGGCGTCGAACCCGAGGTCGTCGAGGGCGCGTTCGACCGGGCCGTCGCCGACGGCGACTTCGACCCCGGAACCCAACTCGCCCGCGAGGTGGAGCGGCGGGTCGCCGGCGCCGGGGGCGCGCTCGACCGGAAGCGGTATGCGCGCGTGTATAATGCGCTGCTCCGCGCCGGCTTCGACCCCGGGGCCGTCGCGGCGGCGCTCGAGCGGTACCGCTCCGACGCTGGGGACTGACCCCCGGCCCGTCCGGGCCGGCACCGTGCGGGCGCCTCCGAACCGACCAAGAGGACCACCACCATGACCTCGGCCGAGACTCGACGCGCGTTCCTGGAGTTCTTCGCCTCCCGCGGCCACCGGATCGTTCCCAGCTCCCCCCTGATCCTTCCGGCCGACCCGACCCTCCTGTTCGCCAACGCGGGGATGAACCAATTCAAGGACGTGTTCACCGGGAAAGAACGGCGGGACTACCGTCGCGCCACCTCGTCGCAGAAGTGCCTGCGCGTGTCGGGCAAGCACAACGATCTCGAGCAGGTGGGCAGGACGCCCCGCCACCACACCTTCTTCGAGATGCTCGGGAATTTCTCGTTCGGCGACTACTTCAAGGCCGACGCCGTGACACTCGCGTGGGAGCTCGTCACCCGCGTGTTCGGCATCCCGCAGGAGCGGCTCTGGGTCACCGTGTTCGGCGGCTCGGAGGCGGTGCCTGGAGACGAAGAGGCGCTCGCGCTCTGGCGCGATCGCGTCGGGGTGAGGCCGGACCGGATCCTGCGCCTCGGGGAGAGGGACAACTTCTGGCGGATGGGGGACACCGGTCCCTGCGGGCCGTGCAGCGAGATCCACTTCGACCTGGGAGAGGACCTGACCTCGGTCCCGGGCGAGTCGAATCCCGCCACCGACGAGCGACGGTACGTCGAGATCTGGAACCTCGTGTTCATGCAGTTCGAGCAGCACGACGACGGGACCTACTCGCCCCTCCCCGCGCCGAGCATCGACACCGGCATGGGGCTCGAGCGGGTCACGGCCGTCGTTCAGGGGAAACGCAGCAACTACGACACCGACCTGTTCGTTCCGGTCCTCGACGCGACCGCGACGCGCGCGGGAACCCGTTACGGCCGCGACGCCGAGGCCGATTTCTCCCTCCGCGTCATCGCCGACCACACCCGGGCCCTCTGCTTCCTCGTCGCGGACGGGATCGTGCCGTCCAACGACAAGCGGGGGTACGTTCTCCGGCGGATCCTCCGACGGGCGATCCGTCACGGGCTGAAGCTGGGCGTGAGGGAGCCGTTCCTCCACGAGGTCGCCCCCGCGGTCCTGGACTCCCTTTCGGGCGTCTACCCGGAGCTCCGCGCGGCATCCGACGCGATCCTCGAGGTGGCGCGACGCGAGGAGGAGCGTTTCGCGGAGACGATCTCGGCCGGGATCGATCTCCTCGAGCAATCGATCTCGGGCCTCGGGGATGGACTCCGGACGCTCCCGGGCTCCGAGCTCTTCCGTCTCTACGACACGTTCGGGCTCCCGCTGGACCTGGCGCAGGACATCGCCGACGAGCGCGGCGTCGCCCTCGACCTCGCGGGTTTCGAGCAAGAGATGGCGCGGCAGCGCGCGCGAGCGCAGGCGTCGTGGAAGGGCGCCGCGACACGAACCACGGGGCAGCGTGGGACTTGGATCCCGACCGAGTTCGTGGGCTACGACGCGTTGGACGTCGATGGCGCGAGAGTCGTCTCGGTGTTGGCGGTTGCGGAGGGCGACGCTCAGCACCTTCCGATCGGTCCTGGCTGCGAAGCCGTGGTCCATCTCGATCGAACTCCATTCTATGCAGCGGCTGGGGGGCAGGTCGGCGACACCGGGGTGATGGTCGGCTCGAGATGGAGCGGCCGGGTCCTCGATACCTACAAGAACGAGAGCGGGAACATCTGTCATCGAGTCGTAGTCGATGAAGGCAACTTGGATGTGAACGACACCGTGAAAGCCTCGGTCGATGCCTCGCGCCGTGCCGCGATTCGGCGGAACCACACCGCGACGCATCTCTTGCACGCGGCGCTGCGGGAGGTGGTCGGGACCCACGTCAAGCAGGCCGGCTCGCTGGTGGCGGACGACCGGCTTCGATTCGACTTCACCCACTTCGCCGCGCTCACCGATCGCGCCCTCGAGGACCTCGAGGCCCTGATGAACCGGAAGGTCCTAGAGGACCTCGAGGTGGGATCGGAGGAGCTGGCGCTGGACGACGCTCTCCGCACCGGCGCGATGGCGTTGTTCGGAGAGAAGTACGGCGACCGCGTGCGGGTGGTACGCGTCGGCGACTTCTCCACCGAGCTTTGCGGCGGGACCCACTGCGGGCGCTCGGGGGAGATCGGCCTCGTGAAGGTCCTGCAGGAGCGGGGGATCGCGGCGGGCACGCGGCGGATCGAGGCGGTCTCCGGAGAGGGCTCGCTTGCCCGGTTCCGTGACGACCAGCGCGTGGTCCGCGAGCTGGAGGATCTGCTCGCGGTCCCGAAGGAGACCGTGGTCGTCGAATTACGGAAGCGTATCGAACACACGAAGAGGCTCCAGCGCGAGCTGGAGCAGCAACGAATCCGCAATGCGCGCCTCGAGCTTGCCCGGGAGGCTTCCGATCCCCACATTGTAGACGGGGTGAAGGTCGTGGCCGCGCGCGCCGACGCCCTCTCGCCGCAAGAGGCACGGGTCCTCGCCGACGAGTTGCGACGGAAGCTCGGCTCCGGCTGCGTTGTCATAGGCCGGGCGGACGGAGCGAAAGCGTATCTGCTGGCCACGGTCACCCGTGACCTCGAGGACACGCTCCCGGCCGGCGAGCTGGTCCGGGAGCTGGCGAAGGTGGTCGGCGGCGGAGGCGGGGGGAAGAAGGACCTCGCCGAGGCCGGAGGGAAGGATCCAGCGAAGCTCGACGAAGCGCTGAGTATCGAGTCGCTCTCGCGCGTCTTCAAGATGATCCGGGAGAGGAAGCCACCAAAATGAAACGGAAGCTCCCCTGGGGGGGGACGGCGGCGGTCGCGATCTTCGCGCTCCTTGCCGCCGCGCTTCCCGCCCCCGCGGAGGAGCTTCTGTACTACGTCAAGGACGGGGCGATCGTGGTCACGAACGTGCCCGACCACCGTGATGCCCGCCCGGTGCCCGGATTCGAATCGACACGCCGACTCGGCCGCGGCGCCCTCCCCGTGACCTCGTTCGACCCGTTCATCGAGCGAGTCGCTCGCGAGAACGGGCTCGACCCGTCGCTCATCAAGGCGGTGGCCCTCGTCGAATCCGGGTTCGAGCCCAAGGCGATCTCGCCCAAGGGTGCCCGGGGGATCATGCAGCTGATGCCCGCCACCGCGAAGCGCTACGGGGTCACCGACCTTCACGATCCGTATCAGAGCCTGAGGGCGGGAGCCCGACACCTGCGCGATCTCCTGGACGAGTTCGGGGGGGACGTCACGCTGGCGCTCGCCGCGTACAACGCCGGGGCGGGCGCGGTTAGGCGCTACGGCGGCGTGCCCGCGTACGCCGAGACGCGCGACTACGTGGCCAGGGTGCAAACGAAGCTGGACACCGCCGGCCGTCGGCGCGCTCCGACCCCCAAGCCCGACCCGGATTCGCTAGGGGTCACGCTGCGCATGAACCCCGACGGCTCCGTGGTTCTGACCAACTGACCCCAAGGGTCCGGACCGGCCTGGGGACGCCGAGCGTCGCGCGCGCACGCGCTCGACCGCCGACGCCAGGTCGATCGCTCCGCTCCCCGTCGCGTCGTCTTGGCCGGGTGGAGGAACGTCGCGGCAGGTCTCGACGAGGAGCCGCTCGATGTCGTCCGGCTCGAGGGACGGATCGGCCTGGATCAGGAGCGCCGCGGCGCCGCCGACGAGGGCGGCGGCGAACGACGTCCCCGTTCCGATCGTGTAGCTTCTCGGTCCCGAAGCGAGCGCGTAGGGGATCGAGACGCCGGGGGCGGCGAGGGTCGGGAAGCGCGAGGCGCCACAGAGGCTCGGACCGCGGGAGGAGGCTTGCCAGACCTCGCCGCTCGCCAGGAGGCCCGCCACCGAGAAGACCGGCCCGCCGTCGGGGTAGGTCCCGGCGAGGCTCGCCGGGGCCTCGGCGCTCGAGGGCCTCGGTCCCGCGTTTCCCGCGGGGAAGACCACGAAGATCCCGGCGGCCTTCCAGGCGTTGATGAAGGGCAGGTCGAACGTGCCGCACCTTCCCTCGGAGTGGGACCATGCGTTGACGAGCACACGGGGGCGCGCCACGCGCAGCACCCAGTCCGCGGCCAGCGTCATGCGGGCTCGGGTGTAGACGTTGCGGTAGTTCCCGAGCGCGCTGGCCCACCGCGCCCCGGGCGCGATTCCCACCACGCGCTCGCCGGGCCCGCCTCCGACGGCGAGGGAGAGAACGGCCGTACCATGGCCATGGCTGTCCGCCGCCCGGGTCGAGCCCGAGACCGGGTCGAACCATCCGCGGCTCCCCTCGAGGCGGCGCCCGACGAGCTGCTCGTGGTCCTCGAGCACCCCGGTGTCGATCGACGCGACGACGACCCCGGTTCCGTCCAGCCCCTCGCTTCGAAGCACGTCGGCGCCCATGGCACCGACCGCCCAGCTGACGAAGCGTTCGCCGAGGGAGGCCGCGGCCGGAGCGTCCTCCTGCTCCCCGCTGGGAACGGTTCCCGACGTCCAGTCCGGCAGCACGCGCGCCACCTCGGCGTTCCCCGCGAGCTTCAGGACCGCTTCCGGCCTTCCCTCGACCAAGACCCGGTTGACGATGGCGACGGGGGTCCAGGATTCGAGCGCACCCGTCCGGACCATCGCGTCGAGGTCGGGGGCGATTCGCGCCTGCTGGCGCTCCGCCGTGCGCTCGAGGGCCCCGATCACCGCCCGAGAGCGGGATCGCAGGTCCCTCCCGGTCAGGGCCAGTTCGCGACGGAGCGCGGGGAGGTCCACCTGATCGGTGAGGTCGAGCATCGCGCTCACCCGCTCCCCCGTCGGCGCCGCTCGAAGCCGGGACTCGAAATCCCCCTCGAACTTCGCGCCGAAGGAAGCCGGCTCGCTCCGGACGATGGGCGGCGACAAGGGCTCCGCGACGGGCCGCGGCCCCGGCCGGCCCGCGCACCCCGATGAGCTCATGAGCCCGCAGATGGCCAGGAATGCGAGGGGAATGTCCAGGTGAGCGCCGGCTCCGGGGAAACGGACCTTGCGCCCGAGTCGTCGGGAGTCGCTCATCGGATCAGCATATACGACGCCGGGACCCCTTCGAGTCGCGGACCCAGGGTCCGCAAACGCCCGGTCGCGGCGGAAGCAGTTGTTGACAAGGCCCTTTGAACGTAATAGAAGTTGATCGAGAAGCCGCTCAAGGACAGGCTCGTGGGCTCGGGGGGGGGAAGGATGAGCCGCCTAGTCAAGAACGCGGCAGCGGGAGGGGGGGAACTCCTGCCGTCGAAAGTACCGCGGGTCGAGGAGGGCGCCGCCGAGGAACGGGCGTCCGCGCGGCTCGGGTCCTATCTGCGCCGCCTGAGGGGCGGGTACGGCTACACGCTCCGCCGTGTCGAAGAAGCCGCGATGGCGCTCGGCGAGGTCATCGACAACTCACAGCTCAGCCGGTTCGAGAAGGGGAAGGCGATTCCCTCGTTCGACAAGCTGCGCGCCCTCGCGAGGATCTTCAACGTCTCGGTGCAGACCTTCTCGGACGTGCTCGATCTCGAGGAGTACGAGGCATTCGAGCCCGAGTCGGGCGGGTTCGACGAACTGATTCGGGAGGGTGCGGGGCTGTTCGCCGCCGGGGAGCACGGCAAGGCGTTCGTCACGTTCGAGCGGGCGCTGAACGTCGCGCTGGAGGAGAACGACACGCCCGAGCGCGCCGAGCGCGAGGCGCAGGCCCGCTGGAGCATGATCACGTCGCTTCGCGCCCTCGGGAAGCTCGCGATGACGGAACGCGAGCTTCGGGAGATCCTGAAGTCGCGCTCGAGGCTGAGCCCCGTCACGCGAACCCGCTCGGTGCTGGAGCTGAGCTACGTCTACCGCGAGCAGGGCGATCTCTACCTGGCGGGGGTCCTCGCCCACGAGGCGCTGGAACTCGCCCTCGGGGCGGGGGACGTGAAGACGCAGGCGGGAGTGCTCAACACGCTCGGCAACATCCACCACGACGAGGGTGAGGCCGAGCGCGCCCTCGGATACTACCTGCGCTCGATGGAGGTCCTGGACGCCCTCGGCGGGCAGGACAAGCTCCGGACGACCGTCACGACGAATCTCGGCGGTTGCCTCGTGGAGCTCGGCAGGTTCGACGAGGGGATCGCGCGGCTCCGCCAGGCGCACGCCAAGGCACGCGAGCTGGGGTTCCGGCGGGTCGCCGCGCTGTCGCTGACGCGCCTCTCCGAGGCGTTCATGCGGCGCGGCGAGCGGGACCGAGCCCTTCAGGCTCTCTCGGAGTCGGATGCGCTCGCGTCCCGGCCCGACGAGGCCTACCAGGACATCTTGTTCCTCAACTCCTATCACCGTTGGCAGATGGCCCGTCAGGACGCGAACCCGACCCGCGAGAAGATCGCCTTCGGGCGCCTGCGCCACCTCCGCTCCCTGCTCGAGCGGCGTTTCCCCGAGGTGGACGAGTTCGACCGGCACATCGAACGGATCGGGAGGGTCCATGCGTACTCACCGTAACCTCCTCGCGGCGATCGCCCTGCTCGCCGCCACCGGGTACGCCTTCGAGGTGCGCGCCGAGGTTGCGGCGGAGACGGACGTCTCCGGCAACTACCTCAGAACCGCGATCATGGCCGGCCCGTCGACCAAGCGGCTCAAGATCTGGTCGGTCACGCGCCTGCGCCCGCTCTCCTATGCCCTGAATCCCGGAGGCGACGTGAACGGGGACCTCTGGCCCCTCGTCGCCGAGAACCCGCACGACGCCAATCGTCCGTGGGTCGTCTGGAGCCGCTACACGGGGGCGGGCTACGATCTCGCCTGGGCCCGCTGGCTGCAAACCGGATGGACTCGGCCGGCGTGGGTGGAAGAGCCGGGCGAGGCGGCCCACGGGGACGATCTCGAGCCCCGTGTCGCGTTCGCCTCCACCGGGAGACCGTATCTGGTGTGGTGGCGGAACGAAGGGGGGATCGGCCGCGTCTATCTCAGCATCTTCCTCGAGAGCCGGTGGATGGCGGCCTACCCCGTCTCCTCCGAAGGCGTCGACAGCCGCTCGCCGGTGATCATGCTCCTCGACGACGGACGGATGCAGATCGACTACGACACCCCCGCGGGACACGTCGTCGACTTCGTGACCCTGAACCGCCCGCTGTCGATCACCGA
>JAIQFR010000124.1 GCA_020073205.1 Terriglobia bacterium | reverse complement strand
GCGAACCTCTGCGCCAGGAACAGGTCGTGGGCGGCCCGGTAGACCGCCGTCGTCCGTAGGACCGCCTTCCGCTCGGCGGCCGTCAGGGTCGGCGGGGCATGGGGCCTTCCCGGCCTGGCAGGGTCCGGCGGCGGGGGAGGAAGTCAAGGGGGGAGTCACCGAGGAGGTCACGAGGCGGATACCAGCGGGGAATCTGCTCGCCGTTCACCTCTACCGATCGCGACTGGCGATTCTCTCGATGGGCACACCATCGATCAGGAGACGCGAGGATTCGGCGGTGTAGAACCCATCGCGAAAATAGGAATCGAGCTTCCGCTGCGCCACCTCCTCCGCCAATCGCTGGAGGTCCTCGAAGTCCACGCCAACAGCGCCGGACTCGGCGACGAGCCGCCGCGTGAGTTGCAGGAATCGGTCTTCCCCCATCGGTGCGTGCAGCGCGTAAAGCGACCACCCGCCGTTGGTGTACGAAAGCTGGCCCAATTCATGTTTGCCGTACTCCGCGATTGGGGTGTCCGCATACTGTTTGCCAGCTTCCACCCATTGCACGAAAACTTTTCGCGATTTCTCCATGTCGTCGGCGAAGGCCTGCTGGCCCCGGAATTCGCGCACGGCAAGAGATTCGAAGTACGACGCGAAGGCCTCGTCGAAAAAGCGGCATCGCTCCACATGAGGTGTTGGAGCACGGGAAGGTCGTCGCCCGGGAGGTCAGCCACATCTCCCTCGACCTCCCTGCGGTGTCCACGGGCGGGCCCAACCGGCGGGCCCACCCGATCGAATTCAGAGCGCGCTTACTTCTTGTCGGTCGGGATGACGTCCCATTTCCCGCGCGCATCGATGAAGAGGACGCAATCGGACCCCTCGGCGCACTTCGTGGTGTGCTTCTTCTTCCCGGTGAAGCCGAATCCCGAGCCGGCGGGCAGCTTCTTCTCGGCCCCGCCCTCGGGCGTCAGCACCAGTGTTCCGGAGACGACCGCGACCCAATGGTCCGCGTTATGGAAATGCATCCCTGCGGCGAATCCGGAGGGCAGCTTCAGGAAGAAATGGCTGGGCCCCATGTTCGGATCGCCGTGCAGCCGCGCCATCTTGACGCCGGGGAATTCGGGTACGTCGGTCCACTTCAACTCTGCGTCAGCCACCAGGACGGCCGCCGGGGCTGCGGCTCTCGTGGCTGGCTTGAGGGCAGTTCTTTCCGCGGCGACGGTGGGGAGCGCGAGCATCGAAACGATGGCGGCCGAGAGTGCGACGTGCGACGCAATTCGATTCATGTGGATGCCTCCTTGTGTTAAGCCGGAAGATTGTACCATCTCGCCCGCGGCACTCTCGCACCCATCCGCGAATCCCTGGGCAAGAGGATCCTGCTTGGAGCGGAAAAGTCGCGAAGAACGCTTCGCTCGCCGCAACTCGACGATCGGCAAGTGCTTTCGACCCGCACGCCGGGACGAACACGAATCGGGGCCTGCGGTGCGCATGGCGAGGGGAGCATCAGATCTCGGATCGCGTGAGGAGCACCGCGCGGGATCTGCGGATCGTCGGGCGGTCGACCACCATGAATCCGGCTCTCTCGGCCGCCGCGACGGTGTCCGAGAAAGATCCCTTTCGCACGTGAAGGATCGGCTCGGCCAAGAGCAGGCACCGGTGGGTCGCGAGCGTGCTGGCGAGTTCGGTGAAAAGGAGCGCCGAATCCGGCAACTCGTGAGCGACGTAGAAAGCGAGGACGAAGTCGACCTGGCCGGCCAACCCTGCGAGGCCCGGGCCATCCGGCGACGCCACGCGCAAGTCGAGCCTCTCTGTCAGGCCCGCCTTCGCGGCGCGGCGGGCGAGCCCGGCGAGCATCTTCGGCTGGATGTCGACGCAAACGACTCGACCCTTCGGGCCGACCATGGTTGCCATCGGCAGGCTGAAGTGACCCATGCCGCAACCGAAGTCGACCACGGTCATCCCGGGTCCAATGTGCGGGCCGACGATTCGCCCGGGGTCGTGCGCGTAGCGCCGCAGCGGGCTGATGAGGAAGTAGCCCAGCCACCACGGGCAAACGAAAGGCGCCATCACGCTTTCTCCTGCAGGTCGACACCGTTCACGGGTTGCCACCCGCCAGTTCGCCGAAGGCTCCGGCCGGACCCAGCCGGGAAGACGTACGCCGACTCGTCGACTCACTGCGTGGGGCGAGTCGGCTCGGCTGCGGTCAAGGGGCCGAAGTGCTCCGGCTCCATCCGATGGAAGCGGCCGTCGGTGTCGATGGGCGCATTCCCCACGATGTGCCTCCTGCTGCCGACGGCGGCGCGACATCGGACCGGCACCGCGATGAACTCGTGAGTGAACGGGATTCTGCTCGTGTCGACGCGCAAGGGTCAAGCCCCGCGGTTGGGGACGAGGGTGGGGCGGCCGGCCCGCACGCCGCAAGCGTGCGTGGCGTGTCCAACGTCGCCTGATCGATGCTTCCTCGATGAAGCTCGCCGTCCTCGAGCCCTGCCTGTCTCGACGAGGCATCTTGAAGAACGAGACGGAGCTGCGTTCGAGCGGCGCGACCCGACCGGCCGCGCCGCTTCACGATTCTCCTATGGCTGGAGCTCCAGGGTCAGGGTCGCGCCACCCATCTGCGGGAGCGTGGCGCTCGTCTTGACGACCTTGCGTGAGTCCGTGGCGATCCAGAGCGTCGTGACGCCGGGGTCGCCCTCGGCGGAGGAGACCTCGGCCTTCCACGTCTTGAAGGACCCGGCGGCGGACTTGGCGTTCTCGATCCCGGTCACCTTGATCTGCCTGAGCGCCGTCTTCTGCTTCTGGAGGTCGAAGTTGCGAAAGGTCGCCGAGTACCCCTCGGCGAGCGGGAGCCGTGCGAGGACATCGTCGTAACCCGCTCCGTCGGCCAGAAGCGCCCCTCCGAGGTCCGCCGAGACCGGCTTGGGCTCGGCGCCCATGGCCATCGTGCCGGTGGCCTTGCCGTCCTTGAACTCGAGATCGATCGTCACCGGTCCCTGCTTGACGTTGCGCTTCGTGACGACGAGGGACCCCTTCTCGAGGGTGACCGTGTCCACCGCTTCACCCATCGGCATCTTCATCGTGTCGGTGACGACCCAGGCGCCAGCCTCGTCCTTGATGACCCGGGTGAGCGAGATCGGGATGCTCTGGCCGCCCGCCGCGATCGTCCCCGCATAGTTCAAGGATACCGCGGCAAGGTCGGCCACGGGCTTCGGGGTTCCGACCGAGGCCGCATCGACCGCTTTCTGGAGGACGACCGACTTCGGATCGACGGTGATCTCCTTCTGGCGGGCCATCGCCTCGGGCGTGCCGCCCTTCTGGACGCGGCCTCCGAGGTGCTCGCCGAGGAAGGCCTCGGCCGTCGCCATCATCGCCATGTTGTTCACGGGGCGGGCGAAGCCGTGTCCCTCGTCGGGAGCCAGGATGTAAGCGACCGGGAAGCCGCGGTCGCGCAGCGCGACGACGATCCGCTCCGACTCGGCCTTCTTGACGCGCGGGTCGTTGGCGCCCTGGACGACGAGGAGAGGGGTGCGGATCTTCTCGGCCGAGTTGAGGGGAGACTGGCGCTCGAGCTGCTTCTTCCCTTCCGGCGTGTTCGGGTTCCCCATTCTCGTGTGGAAGATGATCCGGCCCGCCTCCCAGTAAGGCGGGATCGTCTCGAGAAGCGTCAACAGGTTCGACGGGCCGACGATCGAGACGGCCGCGGCGTAGACGTCGGGCGTGAAGGCGACGCCCGCCAGCGTGGCGTAGCCACCGTAGGAGCCGCCCATGATCCCGATGCGCTTCGGGTCGGCGATACCGCTCGACACGAGGTACTTGACGCCCCACGTGATGTCGTCCTGCATCTTGTCGCCCCACTGGTTGTTGCCGGCATTGAGGAACTTCTTGCCGTAGCCGGTGGAGCTGCGGAAGTTGGGCTGCAGGACGGCGTAGCCGCGGTTGGCGAGGAACTGAACGTAGCCGTTGAATCCCCAGCCGTCGCGCGCCCACGGGCCGCCGTGCGGGAAAGCGATCACCGGGAGATTCTCTGCTTTGACGCCCGTGGGAAGCGTCAGGAAGGCGGGGATCTCGAGCCCGTCGGACGACGGGTACCGGATCGCCTTCATCGGCGCCATGTGCTCGCGGGGGATCCGCTCGCGCGATCGGTACTCGAGGGAGAGTTTCTTCGTCTTCCGGTCGAAGAGGTACACCGTGCCCGGGTCGACGTCGGCGGAGGCGGACACCATGAATAGGCCGTCGTCGGCCGTGGAGGAGGCCAGCGCGATCTCCCGGTCCGGCAGCTCCTTCTCCAGGAGCCGGTAGTCGGCCTCGTAGCCCTTGTCGCGGAAGTAGATCCGGAGGCGCTCGTCCTCGTACGCCGTGGCGACGAGCTCGTCGGTCGCCTCGGAGAAGACGGCGCTGCCGAAGTCGACCCGCCCCTTCGGGTCGGTCTCGACGACCTCCTCTTTCCCCGTGGCCGGGTCGAAGAGCGTGAGGCGGGTGAGGTCGGGTTCGCCCTTGTTCGTCTCCATGTAGACGCGCTTGCCGTCCTTGTGGAAGCGAACCGGCCCGCAGGTCTCGAAGACGGTGCAGGAGTAGACCTTCGTGAAGGTCTCCGGGTCGACCCTGAGGACCTCGGTGTCGCCGTTGTCGGCCACGCGGATGGCCAAGCGCAGCTGTCCGGACAGGTCGAACAGCCACCCGGCGATCCGCTCCGTGTTCTTCCTCACGAGCGTCCGCTCGCCGGTCGAGATCTTCACCTTGTAGAGGTCGTGCCAGGCGGCGTCCCGGTCGTTCAGACCGACCCAGATCGTGTCGGGGTCCTTCTTCGGGACCGCGTAGATCTGGGCCCTCGCCCCTTTGGCGTCCGTGATGTTGCGGGCCGGCGGGGCTTCCTGGCCCGCGGCGGGAGCGGCCGCGGGATCCACGGCGTACACGTTGTAGTTCTCGTCGCCGTCCTTGTCCTGGACGAACAGGAGGAACTTGCTGTCGCGGCTCCAGAAGTAGCCGGGGATCGGGCGCTTCGGGTCGGCGGTGACGAGCTTGGCGGCGGTGTACGGATCGCCCGTCTTCTTGACCCAGACGTTGCGGGTCTCCTTCCAGGGCTTGAGGAAGGCGATGTACTTCCCGTCGGGGGAGAGCTGGGCGCCCGCGATCTCCGGATTGCCGAAGAAAAGCTCCCGGTCGAGAAGAGGCGGCTGGCCGGCGGCTCCGCCCGCTGGCTTCCGGGTCGGTGCCGCCGGAGCCGCCACGGCCATCGGGAGCACCACCAGCATTGCGAGCAAGAGCCCCGCGGCGCGCGGCCATGCTGTGGGTCGTTTCATCGGCAAAGCCTCCTTCGGAATGGGTGGATGGACGGTCATCCGCCCGTCGTTACGCGGTCAAGCCGCGGAGGTTTCAAGGGAAGCGTCGGGATCCGGCCCGGAGGGACTCGCCGCGTCAGCGCAGATTCATGAGGCTCGCGTCGATCTCGGCCTCGGCGTCGAGCCAGTCGCGCTCGGGGCTGCCGCCCTGAAACCCGCGGCGTGCCGCCGCCAGATAGGCGGCGTGCGCGATCAAGTCGTGGCGCTCCTTTTCCGTGATCTGAATGCGAGGCGAACCGACGTTGGCGCCGGCCGCCTTCTTGGTCTCGCCGGCCGTCGCACTCGAGGGCGGTGCGGTCTTCGTCGCCGCCGCGTTGATCCTGAAGCTGGTCTTCTTCACGGGCTGCATCGTCATTTCCTCCGGTTGATCGTGTCGTCGCGCCGAGTCTGCGCGCCATCGCTGGCCGCAAGGTACTCGAACGGCTCGGAGCCCGCCATGGGGCGGCGCGCCTCCCGATCGGTCCGTGCCGCGGCAGCGACCCAGGTTTGCCCCAAGCACCCCAGTCACTTCGTGTTACGATCCGGCCTTGGACCAATGGGGGTGACTCATGAAGATCGCTTGCTGGGTACTGCTCGTTTTGGCCGCCGCGGCCCTGCTCTGCAGCATCGGAGCGAAGTCACTGTCCGCGCAGCACCTGTTCGGGTTCCTTCCGGGCGCGTGGTGGAAGCTGGCGATGGCATTCGCGGTTTTTGCGATGGCGGTCAAGATCGTCGCCGGCGAGGGGCGACCAGCGGCCTGAGCGAGCGAATCGGGGCGCTCGCTCCCGGCAGCGGAGAATTCGTCGTCCCTTCTTTCCCATGCCCTTCGGCACCCGTCCGTCGCTGCGGTCCACCCGACGTCAGTAGACGCCGGGGATGAGACGGCGCGTGCGCCGCCGGTAGCCGGCGTACTCCTCGCCGAGCGCCTCGAGGAGGGCTTCCTCCTCGACGTGGATGCGGTAGAGGTAGCCGACGAGGACGCAGCCGAGAATCGACACCCCGCTCAGCCAGTTCCCCAGTCCGAGCCCGAAGCCGAGGAATCCGATGCACGCACCGAGGTAGCTGGGGTGGCGGATGTGGCGATACAGCCCGGTGTCCACGACACGATGTCCGGGTTGGATCGCCACGAC
This sequence comes from Terriglobia bacterium, assembly GCA_020073205.1. Lineage (NCBI taxonomy): Bacteria > Pseudomonadati > Acidobacteriota > Terriglobia > Terriglobia bacterium. The sequence continues at coordinate 6,163 of JAIQFR010000124.1, read as the reverse complement.
CGGCATGTGGAGCGCGCCAAGCTGGAAGATGGCCGTGAAACGGAACGCGATGCCTGCGGCGAGGAGCCCGAGTCCGGCGATCTGCGCCGGCACCGTGAGCCCGCCGAGGGAGCCGGCGCCCGCGAAGCCGAATGACGTGCTGGCGACGATTCCCACCACGGTGGCCACGACGATCCCGAGATGCGAGAGCCGATCGCGTCGGCGCGCGTCACGCGACCCGCGGCGGCGCAGGACGACGAAGTCGATGGACAACCAGAGGAACAGCAGGCCCAAGTCGAGAGCGCGCAGCAATGTCATTCCGACCTCGGCGTCCGGCATCTCCCTGGATTAGACCACGACCCCGGTAGGACGGAAAGCTCACGCGGCCTGCGCCTTGACCTGGTCGATCACGCGGCCGGGGCGGCGGCGGGACGTCCGACAAGCAGTTTGATAACCCCTGGCCCCAGTAGGAGAATGGCTGGGCCCGGCGGGCTTCGGGGAGGGGGAGCATGTCCGACGAATCGAACTCCAAGGGCTCGGACCTGGAGGACACGCATGCCCTCGGGCCGAGGTCCCGCTCCGCCCGTCCTTCCGAGTCCGACGCGGAAAGGCGGATCGGGCCCTACCGGCTGTTACAGCTCATCGGCGAAGGCGGCATGGGAGAGGTGTGGCTCGCAGAGCAGCTCGAGCCCAGGCGCAGGGTGGCCCTCAAGCTCATCAAGGCGGGCATGGACACCAAGCAGGTGGTCGCCCGCTTCGAGTCCGAGCGCCAGGCCCTCGCCCTCATGGACGACCCCGCCATCGCCAAGGTGTTCGACGGCGGAAGCACGCCGGAGGGCCGGCCGTACTTCGTCATGGAGTACGTGGCGGGCGTCCCCATCACCGAGTACTGCGACACGCACAAGCTGTCCACCGGCGCGAGGCTCCTGCTCTTCACCGAGGTGTGCGACGGCGTCCAGCATGCGCACCAGAAGGCCGTCATCCACCGGGACCTGAAGCCGTCGAACCTCCTCGTCTCGCTGGTCGGCGGCAAGGCCCAGGTCAAGATCATCGACTTCGGGATCGCCAAGGCCACGGGCTACCGGCTCACCGAGAAGACGCTCTTCACCGAGCTGGGCGCCGTCATCGGCACGCCCGAGTACATGAGCCCGGAGCAGGCCGAGGCCAGCGGTCAGGACGTGGACACCCGGACGGACGTTTACTCGCTGGGCGTCGTCCTCTACCAGCTCCTCACCGGGGAGCTGCCCTTCGCCTCGAAGGAGCTGCGCTCCTCGAGCTACGACGACCTCCGAAAGAGACTCAGGGAGGTCGACCCGCCCTGGCCCAGCGTCAAGCTGAGCACTCTGGGGGAGGAGGCCGCGGGCGCGGCGAAGAACCGGAACACGGACCCGGGAGCGCTGAGGCGGCTGCTCGAGGGCGACCTCGACGCCATCACCATGAAGGCGCTGGAGAAAGACCGCGCCCGGCGCTACGGCTCGCCGTCGGAGCTTGCCGCGGACGTCCGCCGGCACCTCCGCCAAGAGCCGGTGGTGGCACGGCCGCCGAGCGCGGCGTACCGCCTCGGGAAGTACGTGAGGCGCCACCGGGTGGGGGTCGCACTGGCCGCAGGGCTGGCCGCGCTCCTCCTGGCCTTCGCGGCGACCATGGGGGTGGAGGCGCGGCGGATCGCGCTGGAGCGGGACCGGGCCAACCGCGAGCGAGAGGCCTCGGACAAGGTCTCCGCCTTCCTCACGAGCATGCTCAGCAGCTCGAAGCCGGAGGCGCTGGGAGACGCGCTCTGGAAGGACCTGCATCAGCGGGTGGCCTCCGCACGCCGAGGTCGGGGCGCCCCGGAAGAGAACGTCGCCGCCACCCTGGCCTCGCTCGACGCGGCGCTCCTCGGGGTGAGTTCGACGGAGACGGCCCTCCACCTGCTCGACGAGCAGATTCTCGCCCGCGCCGGGAAGACCATCGCTGAAGACATGGGGAGCGAGCCGAGAATCGCCGGTAGCCTGGAGCAGACGCTCGGGCTGACGTACGTGAGCCTCGGCCTGTACCCGCAGGCCGAGCAACACGCCAAGCGCGCGGTCGACATCCGCACGCGGGCCTTCGGGCCCGAGCACCCGGACACGCTCCGGTCCATGAGCGCGCTGGCGCTCGTGTACCTCAGGCAGGGGAGGTCGAGCGAGGCCGAGAAGCTCTACCGCGAGACCGTGGAGGCAGAGCGCAGGGTCCTGGGGCCCGAGCACCCGGACACGCTCAAGTCGATGAACAACCTCGCCGTCGTGAGCTACAACGAGGGGCGTTACGACGAGGCGGAGAAGCTCCACCGCGAGACCTTGGACGCCAGGCGAAAGGTCCTGGGGCCCCGGCACCCCGACACGCTCGCGTCCATGAACAACCTCGCCGCCGTGTATGACGACCAAGGGCGCCTCGCCGAGGCCGAGAAGCTCTACCGCGAGACCCTGGAGGCGCAGCGAAGCGTCGCGGGGCCGGAGAGCCTTGAGACGCTCTCGGCCATGAACAACCTCGCCATCAATCAGGACCGTCAGGGCCAATACGCCGAGGCGGAGAAGCTCTACCACCAGACGGTGGAGACCGATCGCAGAGTCTTGGGGCCGGAGCACCCGGAGACGCTCTCGGCCATGAACAATCTGGCCGTCCTTTACTCCGAGCAGGGGCGCTACGCCGAGGCCGAGAAGCTCAACCTCGAGACGCTGGCGGTGAAGCGAAGAGTCCTCGGTCTCGAGCACCCGGACACGCTCAGCTCCATGGGTAACCTGGTCGAGGTGTACGTGCAACAGGGACGCGCGACCGAGGCCGAGAAGCTCCTCGGCGAGACGCTGAAGGCCCAGCGAAGCGTCCTGGGGCCGGAGCACCCGGACACGCTCACGTCGATGTGCAATCTCGCCGAGGTGTACCTGCAGCAGGGACGCCGGAGCGAGGCGGAGAAGCTCCTCGACGAGACCTTGAAGGCCCAGCGAAGGGTCGTGGGGCCGGAGAGCCCGGACACGCTCCGGTCCATGGGCAACCTCGCCGCCCTGTACGACGACCAGGGTCGTTACGACGAAGCCGAGAAGGTCGCCCGGGAGGCGGTGACGGGCTACGAGCGGAAAAAGCTCCAGGAGAGCCGCACGATGGGGGTGGCGCGAGTGGCACTCGGCCGCGCGCTCACGGCTCTCGAGCGCTACGCCCAGGGGGAGACGGAGCTCCTCGAGGCGGAGCGTCTGCTCTCGGCAGCCAAGAGCCCCGACGAGCCGAAATGCCTCGAGGCGCTCGTGGCGCTTTACGGAGCCTGGGAGAAGTCCGAGCCGGGCAGGGGCCACGCCGCGCAGGCGGGAAAGTGGAGGGCGAAATGAGCCCGCGAGCCTCGATCGAATCCCGCCGGCGATTCCTTGCCCGCACCGCCGCTTCCGTCCTCGGTGCCGCCGCGGCTCGCGGCGCGGTCGCCGAGGTCCAGGCAACCGACCCTGCGCCCCAGGCCCCGCCGGCCACCGGAACTCCCCCCGCCTTCGGCACGGCTCCGGCCGTGGGGCCCGAGGTGAGCGCCGCGACCCTCGCCGAAGCCCAGAAGCTCGTTCGCGTGGACCTGACGGCGGCCGAGCGGGCGCAGGCCGCGGGCAACTGGCGTCAGTCGATGGCGGCGACCATGGAGCGGCGCACGGGCCCGAGGAGGGTTGCCCTCGAGCCGGACCTTCCCCCGGCCACGCTCTGGAACCCCATGATCCCGGGAGTGCCCGACCTCCCCGCGGGCCAACGGTTCGTCCGGACTACGGCAGATCCGGGTCCTCTCCCCGCCCGCGACGAGGACATCGCCTTCGCACCCGTGACCGCGCTCTCGCGCTGGATCGAGGCGCGCGTCCTGACCTCCGAACGGCTGACGCGCGTCTACCTCGAGCGGATGGAGCGCTTCGATCCGAAGCTCAGTTGCGTCATCACGGCGACACCCGACCTCGCTCTCGAGCGGGCGCGGCGCGCCGACGCGGAGATCGCCGCCGGGAAATACCGCGGCCCGCTCCACGGGATCCCGTTCGGGGTGAAGGACCTCCTCGACACGAAGGGCGTCCCGACCACGTACGGCGCCGAGCCGTACCGGGACCGGGTGCCGGACAGGGATGCGGTCGTGGTCGAACGGCTCGACCGGGCCGGGGCCGTGCTCCTGGCCAAGCTGAGCCTGGGCGCACTGGCGTTGAACGACGTCTGGTTCGGCGGCCAGACCATGAACCCCTGGCTCCTCGAGGAAGGGTCGGGAGGAAGCAGCGCGGGGCCGGGCGCGGCCACTGCGGCGGCGCTCGTCGGCTTCTCGATCGGCAGCGAGACCGAGGGGAGCATCGTCGATCCCGCCATGCGCTGCGGTCTCACGGGGTTGAGGCCGACGTTCGGGCGCGTCCCGCGGACGGGCGCGATGACGCTCTGCTGGTCTCTCGACAAGCTGGGTCCTCTGACCCGCGGCGTCGAAGACGCGATGCTGGTCCTCGCCGCCATCTCCGGCCCGGACCCCGGCGATCTCGGGAGCGTGCCGAGCCGGCTCGACTTCGATTCGGCGCTCCCGGTGAAGGGTCTCAGGGTGGGGTACTTCCCGGGCTGGATGAACGAGAGTCCGGCCACGGACGTGGAACGTGCTGCGCTCGAAACGGTCCGCCGCCTCGGGATGGTGCCGGTGGAGGTGAGCCTTCCGGACTGGCCTTACGCCTCGCTCAACACGATTCTCTTCGCCGAGAGCGCGGCCGCGTTCGAGGAGCTGACGCTGTCGCACGGGCTGGACGCGCTGAAGATGCAGGTGCCGGATGCGTGGCCGAACACGTTCCGTCAGTCGCGCTTCCTGTCCGCCGTCGATTTCGTCCAGGCCGACCGCCTGCGCCGCAAGGTGGCGCGAGAGATGGCCCGCGTCTTCGAGGAGGTGGACCTCCTGCTGGTCCCGGCGTTGCGCGACGAGATCCTCACCATCACGAACTTCACCGGACACCCGGCGCTCGTGGTGCGAGCAGGGTTCGTCGAGGTGAGCCAGGCCCGCAGCGATTGGGCGCCGGACCCCTCGCACCCCTTGCCGACGTTCGCCGGCAAGCGACGGGTGCCCCACGGGGTCGCGCTCGTCGGCCGGCTGTTCGACGAGGGAACGATCGTCGCGGCCGGGATCGCTCTCGAGCGGGCATTCGGGGTGGCGGGGGAGCGGCCCCGCGGGTTCTGAGCGCGATCGCCTCGCGCCGTGATTCGGGTCAGTTTGCATGCGCAGCTTGTGCGGTGTAGCCTCCAATCAAATTCCGGCTGTTCGAGACCCGGTCCGGTGGGACGCTCGTTCGGGCTCCTCGGGCGCCGGAGACCTCGGCCGCGAGAGGAGGAGCCAATATGACATCCCGGCGCGTCACATTCCTGGCGATCCTCACCCTTCTCGCCGGAACCCTCGCGCTTCCCGCTCGGGCCGTCCGCGACCTCACCTTCGAGGATCGCGTCGACGCGCAGCGCGCCATCGAGCGCGTCTACTACCACCATCAGATCGCCACGCAGCGGACGTTCGAGGCGGCCGTGGGCCGCGACGTGCTCGAGAGGAAGGTGCGCGGGTATCTCGCGCAATCGGAAGCGCTCGAGCGCGTCTGGCGCGCGCCGATCCGTGCCGAGCAGCTCGACGCGGAGCTCGCTCGCATCGTCCGATCCACGCGGTTCCCGGAGAGACTGCGGGAGCTGTTCCGCGCGCTCGGGGACGATCCTCTCCTCGTGCGCGAGTGCCTGGTCCGCCCGGTCCTCGTCGACCGCCTCGTCCGGAGCTTCCTCGCGGGCGACCGGACGATCCAGGAATCGCCTCGTCGCGAGGCCGATTCCATCTTCGATCGGCTCGCCAGCGGGCGTATCGATCCCGGGACCGCGCACCCGCGCCGGACGATCCGGGATCTGCCGCTCGGCCCTCCCTCCGGCGGGACCGCATTGGGCGACCGGCGCCCGCGTTCCGTCCCGGAGGAGGTGGGCCGCCCCGGGCCGGTGATCGAGTCGCGGGACGCGTTCACGGTCGAAGTGCCTCTGTCACGGGACGCTTCGGTCTCGCGCGTCGCGGTCTACAGCGTGCCGAAGGTCGACTGGGACGAATGGTCGATGCGCCAGCCGGAACCTTCGGCGACGCTCGCCATCGCGATCCCGGCGTCGTCGATCGCCGCCCTGCCCCCGCTACCCGACGCCGGGTCCCCGTCGTGCGTGCCCGACGACACCTGGAGCA
>JAIQFR010000123.1 GCA_020073205.1 Terriglobia bacterium | reverse complement strand
CTGCCTTCTCCACGACTTTCGACCGCTTCGCTCTCGTAGCGCGCTGGCGCTCTTTCCAGACCAGCAGTCGGTAGACAGTGCGAGCGAACCAGCTCACGACAACCTCGAAACGATGAACGATGAGTGCTGAACGATGAACGGAGGACCGCCTCCTGCGCCTTCCGGATCGAGCGCTGGTACTGGCCCGACGCGATGGTGACGATGATCCCGATGATGGCGACCACCACGAGCAGCTCGATGAGGGTGAAGCCGCCCGACCGCCGCCTCGCGATCCCGCCCTCGACCCGTTCTGCCGGCACGGTGAGCCTCCCTACCAGTCCGAGTACTTCGTCCCGTCGAGCGCGACCGCCTCGCTCTTCGAGCGCACGTCGAAGATGTTCATCCCATCGCTGAAGTGGGCGTCCGGCCGGTCGTGGCTCGACCGGGTCGCCCACTCCCGCTTCCCGGTGATCGGGTCCCGCGGGAGGCGCCTCAGGTACTTGAATCGCGTCCTCGCGGCGTCCCCGATGTCGTACCCCTCGTACAACCACTCGATCTTCTCGGGGTAACCGTCCTGGTTCACCGCGTTCATCTTGCTCTGCCGCATGCTGGGGACCCGCTGGACGTCCGCCTGGAACCGGTCGATCGCCTCGCGGATCTGCCGGAGCGCCTGGCGCAGCTCCATCTCCTTCTGGCGCTTGACCCACGTGTTCGCCACCGGCAGGGCGACCCCGGCGAGGATCAGGACGATGGCGGTGACGCAGATCAGCTCGATCAGGGTCACCCCCGCCTCCGCGTGCCGCGCCATTCCCTCCGGTCGCCCGAGCATCGCCTCGTTCTCCTCAGGGTCCGACCTGGACCCCGGCGGACAGGAACGTCGCCGGGAGGTTCTTGGCCTGGGAGTCCTTCACGCTCGCGCCGGTGAAGGCGAAGCCGCAATCCCCGGCGTTGACCGCCTGGAACTGGAAGGTCGCCAGGATCCCGGATCCGCTCACGCCCTCCCCGCCTCCCATGCGGGACAGCCCCACCACGACCTCCCCGCCGCCGGCCACGTCCGTGGCCAGGAACACCGCGTTCGTCCCGTCGCTCTCGAGGAACGGCCCCTTCGTCGCCGGCGGCACGAACTCCAGCGCCTGGCGGTTGTAACGCAGGTGGAACGGAACCGAGCCGACCCCGGTCGCGTTCTCGATCCTGACCTCGACGGTCAGGATGTCTCCGACCCTGAACGTCATCGCCGACGGCACCAGTCGCACGACGGCGGGCGGCGGCGGCGTGGCGGGTTGCTGCTTCTCCGGGGTCGTCGTCGGCGGCGTGGGCTCTGGTGGTGGGCTGTTGGGAGCCGGCGCCGCCTCCCCTCCGCCCCCCTGGTCCGTGGGAGCGGGCGCGGGCTCCGTCGTCGGAGCCGTCGTGACCGGGGTCTTCTCCGCGGTGCCGCCGGGAGCGGCGACGAAGGACTCTCCGCCGACGGTACCGCCCGACGGCGCGCCCGCCGGTGCCTCGCTGCCCGGGGAGGGCGCCGCCCCCGGCTCCGTGGTCACGCCCCCGCCCTCGGGCGCCCCCTCCTCCGTCGGCGAGAACGGCGACTGGTTGAACGGGTTCCGCGCCGGGAGGCGGAGCCTCATGTTGTCCTCGGTGCCCACCCAGAGCGGCGTGAGGTCCGCCTCGGTGATGTCCGGGATCCGGATGATGTAGGGGGTCATCGTCATCACGATGTCGGTCTCGGACCTCGAGGTGTCGTTGTTGCTGAACACCTTCCCGAGGCCCGGGATCTCGGAGAGCCCCGGGATGCCCGTTCGCGTCTCGGAGTCGTCGCGCTTGATCAGGCCCGCCAGGAGGTTCGTCTCGCCGTCCCTCAGCCGAATGACCGTCTTGATGTTCCGGGTCCCGATGATCGGCTGGGAAATCCCTCCCGAGACCGCGATGCTCCCCGCGAGGCTCGAGATCTCGACCTCCATCTTGAGGGTGACTTCCTTGTTGTGGTGAACCCGCGGCTCGAGCTGGACCGTGATACCCACGTTCTGATAGGTGAACGACGTGATCGGGACGACTCCGCCGGTGATACCGCCGGTGTTGACGGACGTGTTGAACGAGGTCGTCGGGATCGGGATCCTCTGGCCGATGAGGATCTCGGCCTTCTCCCCCTCCGTCACCCTGAGCTGCGGCTTGGCCAGGGTCCTGCTGTCCGAATCGCTCTTGAGGAAGTTCAGCAGCACGCCCGGAATCGTCCCGACGAGCCAGTTCCCCTGCTGCTTCAGGATGCTGAGGTTGTTCAGCGGCAGCGACTGCTTGCCGTCGCGGAACGCGAGCGACAGCGACTTCGAACTGAGGTCGATTCCGAGGGTGCGGGCCATGGTCCGGTTGATCTCGAGGAGCTCGACGTCGATGACGACCTCCCCCTTCGCCTTGTCGTTGGCGTCGATGATCTTCTCGGCGATGGCGACCTTGTCCGGCGTGTCCTTGATGCTGATGGCGTTCAGCGGATCGTTCTCGGCGATCTGCCGGGTGTTCAGCAGCGTCCTGAGCAGCGTCTGGACCTGCTTCACCTCGCCGTTCGACAGGTAGAAGGTCCGGATGACCTGGTCCTCGAGCTCCCCGCGCTTCTGCCGGTTGTCCGGCGCGATCAGGAGTGTCGACTCGTCGATGACCTTGTAGAAGTTCTTGGTCTGGAGCATCAGGATGTCGAGCGCCTTGTCCAGCGTGACGTTCCCGATGTCGACGGTCATCGGCTTCGTGAGGTCGGTCTTGTCGTCGAAGATGAAATTGATGCCCGACGCCTTGCCGATGGCCTCGAAGATCTTCCCCACCGGCTGCTCGCGGAACTGGAGCAGGATCGGGATGTTCGATCGCGGCGAGAGCTTCGGGGGAGACAGCGACTCGCGCTTCGCCTTCGCCTTGAGCCGCTCGATCTCCGACGGCCCCTGGTTGCGCCGCTGGAGCTGGACCAACGCGCGGCCCAGCTCGGTGTCGGCATGCTGGTTGCCGGGGTTCAGGAGCAGCGTCTGCTGGAACTCGGCGACCGCCAGGTCCCACTGGCCGGCCGACGCGTAGCGCTTCCCCTTCTCGAAATGATCGGCCGACGCCTTGAGCTTCGCGCGCTCGAGGGCGACGCTGTACCGCGTGTTGCCCGGATCGAGGGCCAGCGCCTTGCTGTACCCCAGCACGGCCTGGTCCCAGTTCTCCCGCTGGGACTCCGACTCTGCCCGCCGATATGCGTTCTGCGCCGCGCATCCGAAGAGGAAGGCGCCGGCGACGACGATTGCAACCGCTCGGTACGTTCTCATCGACACGTCTCCCTCTGGCCGTTCATTTGCCGTGCGTCATCGCGATCTCTTGCGTCTGTCCCTTGAACTCCGGCTGCACGAAGCCCATCACCACCGTCTCCCACTTCACGTCCACCACGCGGAACAGCCCCTTGACGACCTCTCCCTTGCGGGCCACCAGGAGGTCCTTCCCGTCCTCGAACACCGCGATCCGGTTGTCCTTCGGCCCGAGGTAGCCGAGGTAGCGCAGGTCGATCGACGGCGGCGTCGGCGGTGGCGGCGGCTGCGGGTGGAGCACGGCCTCCTTCGCTTTCGCCTGCGCTTCCTGCAGGCGGAGCGCCGCCTCCTCGGCCGCGCGCTTGTTCGCCTCCTCCATCTCCTTCTGCCGCCTCGCGGCTTCCTCGCGGAGGCGCCGGATCTCCGCCGCCGACGGCGGACGCTGGCTGTACTTGAACAGGTCGCGCCCCTGATCGTCGTACTTCTCGGTCTTCGCCGTCAGCAGGTCCATCCGGACGACCGGGGGGCGCTGGGCGCTGATGTTTCCCTTCTTCGCCCCCGCGTCCCTCGCCGTCCCCGCTCGACCAGCCTGGTCGGGGCCCGAGGTCAACCACATGTACCCGATCCCCGCCGCGGCGAGCACGCCCAGCAGAACCCCCTCGCGGGCGGAGAGCTTCCTCGCCATCACGCCTTCTTGGCCGCGTGCCGCCGGTAACCGAGCGACGCCCGGGCCTCGGGATCGTCGAAGTAGGTCGCCAGCGCGATGTTCAGCTGGAGGATGGCGCCCCCCTCGTGGCCCTGGGCCAGCGCCACCTGCTCGATCACCAGGAACTTGTTCGAGCTCTCCACGGCCTGGAGGAACTTGCGGAGGTTGGCGTACCCGCCCTCGAGAGGGACGACCATGGTCATCGCGTCCAGCCCCTCGTCCGGGAGCTTCTTGTTGTCGTACCGCACCTGCTTGTAGTTGATTCCGAACTCGCGGGCGATCCGCGCGACCTCGAGCTGCACCTCGATCATCCGCCGGTCGCGCGTCGAGAGCACCTCGGTGCGGAGACGCTCCATCTCGCGCTTCGCGAGGTCGAGCCCCGCGAGGAACGCCTCGCGCCCCTTGACCTCCTCCTCCCGCCGCTTGAGCCGCTCGCGCGTGGGCTCGCTCTCCGCCCGGAGCTCGCTCAAGCTCCGCGCCTTCGGGCGGACCAGCAAGGCGTAGCCCAGGACGTTGGCGATCAGCAGCACGAGGTACACCGTCAGGATCTGGCGGCCCATCTGGCGGACGTCGAAACGGAGCTTGCGGGGGGACATCAGTGCCGCCTCCCCCCGGCCCGCGGGCGGCCCGGCCGCCCGGGTCCCTTCGCGGCCGGCTTCAAGCCCTCCGGCTCCGGCTTCGCCGCCGCGGCGGCGGAGGCGCTCTGGGCCGGGACCGCGACGGCCGCCGGCGGCGGGGACGGAACGCCCGCCGGCGGGGGCGCCTCGTCCGCGGACCCCTGCTCTTCGGCGGCCGCCGCCAGGACGTGGGGAAGGTCCGGGACCTCCTTCCGGCCTCCCCGACCCTCGGGGAAGTACAGGAACCTCACCTCGAAGGCGACCTCGCCCCCTTCGACGATGTCGCTCTTCTCGGGTTCCACCTCGTCGAAGTGCGCGTCCATCAGCAGCGCTCGCTCGAATTCCAGGAAGGCCTCGAGGCTCTGGGCGGTTCCCTGGATCGCCACGGGCACCGCCCCTTCGGGGAGCGCCGTGTCCGGCCCGCGGACGGCGGATGCGCCGAACGTCGGCCGGATCGCCGTCGTCTTGACCTCGTAGGGGACCACCTTCTCCAGCAGGTTGAACAGGCGGGTCCAGGAGAGCGCCCTCATCAGGATCACGTCGTTCGCCGTGGTGGACTGCAGCGACAGGTCCTTGAGGTCGTGGCGGCCGATCCCGGCGTCCGCCCGCTTCTCGCGGAGATCGAGCTGGCTCGCCCGGCGATCGTTCTCGGCCACCTGCCCCCGGAGCTTTCCGAGCGACCGGCCCGCCTCGAGGAACGCGCTCACGTTCCAGGCGCTGAAGGCCAGGAGCGACGCGCAGGCCGCGACGTGAGCCGCCCAGAGCAGCGTGTTGTTGCGGAAGGGATGCGAAGAGAGGTTGAGGTCGAGCGGCTGCATCACTCTCCCCTACCCAACGCCGCGCCCGCCGCCGGGGCGATCCTCTGGCCCGCCTCCGGGTCGAGGCGGCCTCCGTTCGCGAGCATCAGGCTCCCGGAGAGGTCCACCGGCACGACGGTCCCGAGCCCCAGCGCCTCGAGGGAGCCGGATCGGGCCCCTGGAGGCGCGGTGACGTCGCGCACGAACGTCGTCGTGATGGCCTGCCCGCCCAGCTTCTCCTGGTAGTACGACACCGACGTGGCCAGCTCGCGGTTCAGCACGGGCTCCGCGGTCTCCGCCGACCCGTTCCCCTCGGCGAGGGACTTCGAGCGGTAGAACAGGAGCCGCGTTCCCCGGACGATGAGCAGCGAGAAGTAGCCGCGCGCGCAGTTCAGGAGCGCCACGTCCCGCTCACTCGCCGAGGCCTTCCCGATCTCGCGCCGGCAGAGGTTGAAGAGGCTCAGCGTGCTGAGGTCGACGCGGCCGGGCCTCGCTCCGACCGCCTCGAGCACCTGCTCGTACTGCTCGACCACCGACCGGAGCATCAGCGCGACCAGAACGTGGGTCTCCCTGTCCTGGCTGGGAAGCACCTGGTAGGAGATCGTCGCCTCCTCCAGCCGGAACGGCACCGTCTTCCGCAGCTTGAACCGGACCATCTCGTCCAGGTGACGCCGGTTCGGAGGGCGATCGGGGAAGCTGATCAGCGAAACCCTGGCGAGGTTGTCGGGAAGCACCAGGGACACCCGGCCGGGGCGGGTCCCGCTGGTTTCGAACAGCTCCCGCATCACGCGCGCCGTGTCCTTCAGGGTGCCGAGGCCCGGGCGAAGCATCGAGATCCCCGCGCCGTGGTCCGGCGTCGGACGGCTCGCGTGGGCCTCGAGCTTCGGCGCTCCACGGCGCCGCCGCCTCAGACGGACGAGGAGCATCTCGTCGCGGTCCACGTCCACCGCCACCGGCGGGCTCGACGCGCGCAGGGCCGCGAACCGCTCGAGGTCGAGCCCGCGGATCGGTTTCAGCAGGGCAGCCAGGGAGATCATGGATTCGAAGGTTCCTCCGGGAACGCGATCACTCGACGAACGTCACCTTGTTGATCTCCTGAAGCGACGTCTTCCCCACGAACACCTTCGCCAGCGCCGCCTCGCGGAGGAACGTCATCCCCTCCTCCTTGGCGGCCCGCTTGATGTCGGAGCCCGGCTTGCGCTGCAGGATCATCTCCCGGATCCGGTCCGACATGTCCAGGAGCTCCGCGATCGCCGTCCGCCCCCGGTACCCCGTCCCGTTGCAGTCGATGCACCCCTTCCCCTCGTAGAACGTGTAGTCGCTGTACCGCGCCGGGTCGAGACCCGAGGCGAGCAGCATCTCGCGGCTCGCGCGGACCGGCCGCCGGCAGGTCGCGCAGATCAGGCGGACGAGGCGCTGGGCGAGGATGCAGTTCAAGGCCGAGACGAAGTTGTACGGCTCGACGTTCATGTTCAGGAACCGGCCGACGACGTCCACCACGTTGTTGGCGTGGACCGTGGTGAACACCAGATGGCCGGTGAGCGCGGACTGGATCGCGATCTGCGCGGTCTCCTCGTCGCGGATCTCGCCGACCATGATCTTGTCCGGGTCGTGGCGGAGGATCGAGCGGAGGCCCCGGGCGAAGGTCAGCCCCTTCTTCTCGTTCACCGGGATCTGGGTGATCCCGGGGAGCTGGTACTCCACCGGGTCCTCGATGGTGACGATCTTGTCCTCCTCGGTCCGGATCTCCGAGACCGCCGCGTAGAGGGTCGTCGTCTTCCCCGATCCGGTGGGGCCGGTGACCAGCACCATCCCGTACGGCTCCCGGATGAAGCGGCGGATTCGCAGGAGATCCCGCTCCTCGAAGCCGCAGATGTCGAGGCTCAGCTGCGCGAACGCCTCGCTGGTGTACTCCTTGTCCAGGATCCGGATGACGCAGTCCTCGCCGTGGACGCTCGGCATGATGGACACGCGGAAATCCACGTTCCTCCCCTTGACCCGGAGCTTGAACCTCCCGTCCTGCGGAACGCGCTTCTCGGAGATGTCCAGCTCGGACATCACCTTGATGCGGGAGATGATCGTCGAGTGGAACTTCTTGTCGATCGGCTCCATCGCCTGGTAGAGGACGCCGTCGATCCGGTACTTGATCACGACCTCCCGCTCGCGGGTCTCGATGTGGATGTCGGAGGCCCGGCGCTGGAGCGCGTTGAAGATCGTCGAGTCCACGAGCTTGATGATCGGGGACGAGTCCGAGGTCAGCTTGTCGATGGAGAGGGTCTCTTCCCCGGTCTCCTCGTCCTCGGTCACGATCTGGATCTTGAACTCCTCGGTGGCCTCGTCCAGGACGCGCTGGGAGGACTCGCTCTTCTTCAGGATCTCCTGGATCGCGGTGGGCGTGCCGACGCAGACCTCGATCGCGGCCCCCAGCAGGAGCTCGAGCTCGTCGATCATCAGCACGTCGGTGGGATCCGCCACGACCAGCACGAGCCCCTTCTCGGTGCGGTGCCGCGGGACGAAGTTGAAGCGGAACATCAGGTCGACGGGGAGCGAGCGGAACAGATCCGGGTCGATCTCGAAGTGCTCGAGGTCGACGTATTCGATGCCCAGACGCTCCGCGAGCCGCTGGGCCTGGATCTCCTCCGAGAGGATCTCCCCCCCCGCCTCGCGCTCCGCGGCGAGCGCCGCCTTCTCGTCCCGGGTCTTCGTCTCTTCGGCCATCGGGGTCTCCGGTCAGAACTTGGCCTGACCATACGTGCGGATCAGCGGGAGGTAGATGGCCAGCAGCATCGTGCCGACCACCACGGCCATGAACACCAGCATGAGCGGCTCGATCAGCGATACCACGCGCGTCAGCCGGAAGTCGATCTCCTCGTCCATGAACTCCGACGTGCTCTCCAGCATCTCCTCGAGGGAGCCCGTGGACTCTCCCACCTTGATCATCTCGATGGCGATGTCGCTGATCAGGCCGGTCCGCTCCAGCGACTCCCAGAGCGACTGCCCCTCGCGCACGCGGACCGCGACCCGGGTCAGCTCGCGTTCGAACAGCGCGTTCCCGACGGCGCGGGCCGCCAGATCCAGCGAGGTGACCAGCGGGATCCCTCCCGCCACGAGGGTCCCGAGGGTCCGGGTGAATCGGTTCTGGGCGTAATCGTGGATCACCCCGCCGACGATCGGCAGCCTGAGCTTGAAGCCGTCGAGCACGACCTTGCCCTTGCCGCTCCTCTGCCAGGCGGCGGTCGCGGCGAGGACCGCGGCGAGCCCTCCCAACAGGAGGATCCAGTGGTCCCGCGCGAAGTTCGCCGTGCCCATCATGAAGCGGGTGACGAGCGGCAGCTCGGTGCCGAACTCGGTCATGAACGAGGTGAACTTCGGGATGATGTAGAACGTCATCAGGGTGACGAGGCCGACCGACAGGGCGAGGAGGATCGCCGGGTACGTCATCGCCGAGACGACCTTCCTCCGGACCGCGAGGAGCGTGCGCGTATAGGCGATGTACCGCTTGAGCACCGTCGGAAGCTCTCCCGACCGCTCGCCCGACGCCAGGCTCGAGCAGTAGAGGCGCGGGAAGAGATCCCCCTGCGCCGCGAACGCCTCCGAGAGCATCTCCCCCGACTTGACCCGCTCCCTGATGTCGGCCAGCGCCCGGCGGAACGCCGGGTTCGTCCTCCGCTCGAGGAGGATGTCGAGGCTGGTCAGGATCGGGAGTCCGGCCCGGATCAGCGCCGACAGCTCCTGGTTGAAGAACAGGAACTCGCGCGTCGAGACCCTGGCGCGGATCCTCAGGACCTCCGCTGCCGCCTGGAGCGCGCGGCTCCTGCGCTTGAGATCGAGGACGAGGAAGTCCTTGTCCTCGAGCTCGCGCCGGAGCGCGGCCTCGTCGATCCCGGTGAGGACCCGCTCGACGATCTCGCCGGTGGGCGCGGCCATGCGGCAGTAGAACTGGGGCATCGGCGGTTACCTCGGCCTCGCCTGGAGGCTGAGGAACAGCGCCTTCTTGGAGTCCGGGCTCTTCGCCGCCCCGATCACCTGCAGCTTTCCCTTGGGGATGACGACGAAGGTGGACACGATGTCCTCGAGCCGCTCGACGCCGTCGGCGCCACGGCTGACGCGTTTCAGCGACACCTTGCGGAGCGTGATCACTCCCTGGGGCTCGGTCACCGACTCCACCTCGAAGGTCACCCGGTATTCGTCGGAGAGGTTCACGGTCACCGCCGCCCCCTCCGCCCCGACCACCGAGCGGCTGCCGAGCGGCTCGTACGCGTTCCACTTGGTGACATCGCCGAGGGTCTCCGTCACGCCGCGGACCTCGCGCGACACCCCTTCGGCATGCGCCTGGCGCCCCGCCTCCTCGTCGCGCCGGTCGGTGCCGAGGAAGAGACTCAGCGTGACCTCGACGCTCCGCGGGGGAAGATCGAAGCTCTGGAGGAGGGACGCCACCCGGTCGAGAACCGCCGCGCGGTCCTGAACGACGATGGTCCTGAGCTTGGGCTGGAGCGTCACGGAGCCGTCGGCGGACAGGACCGATCCGACGAGATCGGCCGCGTCCTTGAGGGGGCGGAACCGCACCTCGTAGGCCCGGGCGAGGATCGGCTCCACTCGCGTCGCGCCGGCCTCGACCGCCCTCGCGGGCGCCGGGGCGGCGGCCACGGCGGCGACGGAGGCGGCCGCGAGGACGACGGCGACCCGCGCGAAGCGTGCGGACGCGCCGGTCACAGGTCGATCCTCGGATCGAAGATCATGACGAGCTGGGTCTCCCCCACCGTGAGGTTGACCACCTGGGCCTGGCCGGGAGGCGAAACCACCTCCGCCCCTGCCCGCGGGACCGCAGCGGGGGCGAGGACCGCAGCCACCCCCTTCGGACCGGGCCGGGCGAAGTCCCCGGCGAGCGGAAGTAGCAGGGCGGCAGCGAGCGCCGCCGCCGCCGCCCATGCCGCTGTGGCGCGGAGGCGTCGCGGGCGAAGGTGAGTCGAAGCGGTCTCCCCGCGTCGAACCGCCTCGGCCACGCCGGACGAGACCCGCTCCAGAACGCCACGGGGCACCTCCCGGGCGGCGAGGAGCGCGAAGACGCGCGACGGATCGTCGGCGATCGCCTGCCGCCGGCACGCCGCGCAGACGTGAAGGTGCCGGAGCACCTCCCGCCGGTCGGCCTCCGGCAGGTAATCGAGGCGCGGGAGATCGGGGTGGCCGCTCAACGGTCCCTCCCCGGCGGCGTCCGCCGGAACTCAGTGGGAACGAGCCCCGGGTACTCCCGCTCCAAGCCGGCGCGGAGCACCCGGCGAGCTTGGAGGAGATGGTTCCTCACCGTCGATTCGCGGACGCCCAAGGTTCGAGCGACCTCCTCGGTCGAAAGCCCCTCGATCTCGCGGAGCACGAAAGCCGCCCTCTGCTTCGGGGCGAGCCGGGAGGCGAGGTGCAGGAACGCCCGTTGCAGCTCCTTGAGATCGAGCGACCGCTCCGCGGACCGGGGCTCGTCCGCCTCGAGGTCCAGAGGCTCGTCGGGCAGGGGCTGGAGCGTGCCCCGGGGTCCCTTTTCGCGAAGCAGGTCGATGGCAGCGTTCACGGTGATCCTGTACAGCCACGTGTCGAACCGACGTCCGGGGTCGAAGCGCCGGAGCACCTTCCAGAGCCGGACGAACACCCACTGCGCAACGTCGCGGGCGTCTTCGAAGTCGCCCGTGATCTGATAGGCCGTCCGGACGACGCGCTCTCGTTTGAGGAGCACGAGCTCCTCAAACGCTCCCGCGTCGCCGTGCGCGGCTTCGCCGATCAGCTCCGTCTCGTCCCGCATCCGCTCGGCTTCCGGGACACGTCGGACCGGGGCAGGAGCCGTATCGAGGTACGGACTACGCCGCCCCGGCGTCTAGCCGGGTCCCAAAAAAATGAGGACCGTCCTCGGGGACGGTCCCAGGAACCGCATTCTAGGGAGCCGGTCCTTGAGGGTCAAGGAACGGCGGCGCGGCGGCGACGCTCGGGTCGGGCCGAAGACGCGCACGGCCCTTCAGTGGGCCCGAGGCGCGCGGGCATGGGCCGCGCCCTTCCCGCCGCCGCCGGAAGCGGTCTCGCCGGCCTGCGCTCCGGGCTCCCTCAGCGCCACCGCGAACACCTCCTGAATGTCCCGGACGAAGACGAACCGCAGGTCTTTCCGCAGGCCCGGCGGGATGTCTTCGAGGTTCTTCCGGTTCACTTCGGGTAGGACGATGGTCCGGATACCGGAGCGTCGCGCCGCCAGGACCTTCTCCTTGATCCCGCCGACCGGAAGGACGTTCCCCCTGAGCGTGATCTCACCGGTCATCGCCACGTCGCGTGCCACCGGCCGGTCGGTGAACGCCGAGAGCATCGCGGTGGCCATAGTGATCCCCGCCGACGGCCCGTCCTTGGGGATCGCCCCCTCGGGGACGTGCACGTGCACGTCCCTCTCCTCGAAGAAGTCCGCGGGGATGCCGAGGCTTGTCCCCCGGGTGCGGGCGTACGAGAGCGCGGCCTGGGCCGACTCCTTCATCACCTCCCCGAGGTGCCCGGTCAGGATCAGGCTGCCGCGCCCCTTCATGGTGGTGGCCTCCACGAACAGTACGTCGCCGCCGGCTTCGGTCCACGCGAGTCCGGTCGCCACTCCGACCTGGTCCTCCGCGAGCGCGTCCTCCCTGGTCGCCGGCGCCGCGCCGAGGTAGGACTCGAGGCTCGACGCGATGATCCTCACCTTCCCCTTGCGCCCCTCGGCCACGTGCCTCGCGACCTTGCGGCAGACGGACGCGATGGAGCGCTCGAGGTTCCGGAGCCCCGCCTCGCGGGTGTAGTCGGAGATCAGGGCCTTGATCGCGTTCTCCGAGAACTCGATCTGCGCGGGCTTCAGGCCGTTTTCCAAGACCTGGCGCGGTACGAGGTGTCGCCGCGCGATCATGAGCTTCTCCTCCTCGGTGTAGCCCGACAGGCGGATGACCTCCATCCGGTCGCGGAAGGCGGGCTGGACCGGATCGAGGAGGTTCGCGGTGGTGATGAACAGCACGTTGGACAGGTCGTAGGGGAGCCCGAGATAGTGGTCGCGGAACGAGAAGTTCTGCTCGGGATCCAGGACCTCGAGCAGTGCCGCGGAGGGGTCTCCGCGGAAATCGGCGCCAATCTTGTCCACCTCGTCCAGCATGAACACCGGATTGCCCGACCCCGCCTGGTGGATCCCCTGGATGACCCGTCCGGGCATGGCGCCGACGTAGGTCCGCCGGTGCCCTCGTATCTCCGCCTCGTCCTTGACACCCCCCAGCGACAGCCGGACGAAGTTCCGACCCAGCGCCCGGGCGATCGAGCGGCCGAGCGACGTCTTTCCGACGCCGGGCGGGCCGACGAAGCAGAGGATCGGCCCCTT
>JAIQFR010000122.1 GCA_020073205.1 Terriglobia bacterium | reverse complement strand
ATCCTCGCCGCGGTCCCGCTTCCACCGCCAGAACCGCCTCAGCTTTACGACCAGCCGGTCCGGCAGGAATACGTCCGTAGCACGGCCGCCCTTGGCGATCTCGGGGCGGATGCGGACGCGGACCCGGGGCGTGCCGTCCGTGTTGAACACGTCGCCGACGTTGAGGCCGACGAGCTCGGCGAGGCGCAGGCCGGTGCCGAGGGCCATCGAGAAGATGGTGTGGTCGCGGAGGTTCGAGGCGGTGGCCAGCAGGATCGCCTTCTGCTCGGCGGTGGTCAGGGTAGGCGGGGCGAGGTGGGGCATCGGAACCTCCCGCCAACACAGGGCCATCGCCACGTGCGGAAGTCAAGGTCAAGAGTGGCAATCGAGCGTAGAAGATGCCAGACGTGCCGGATGGGCCGACCTCAGACTACAATTCCCCTGTGTCGCTTGCGCGCGACCCCATCGGCTGGAGCCTGATAGGGAGTTTGGGAATGCGAGCGCGGAAGAGCCTGGTCGTCGGTAGCGGCGGGGTTGCCATCCTCCTTCTGTCCTGGGCTGGGGTTCTCGGGTCCTTGACGGATGTCCCTCCCTGTGCAGGCGATCCCGTGAACCTCGCAGTTGGGTTGAGCGCAGCCGATCCGGAGGCGAGACGGCAGGCCGCGATCGCCCTTCGATACTGCGCACCACTTCCGGATGCCGCGTTCCAGGCTTTGGTCGGCGCACTGGACGACACGAGTTCAGCGGTGGCGGCGAACGCAGCGGAAGCGCTGATCCCTGCGGGAGCGCGAGCTGTGGCGCCGCTGGTCGATCGAGTGCGGACGAAGCACGGGCAAGCCCGGCAACTCGCGATCCGCACCCTGGGGCGTCTGGGCGAGTCGGGCCGACCTGCGGTGGGTGTTCTTCTCGACGAACTCCGCAACCGACGGTCAGATCAGGGCAAGGACCTGGTTGTCACGATCCGTGACCTGGACGGGGACGAGGCTCGTGCGGCCGTGCCTCTGTTTGTCAAGCTGCTCGACGACCCGGAACTCAAGAACGAAGCCGCGAGCGCGGTGGCCCGCTTGAGCGGCGCCTACCCCAACCGCGTGATTCCGATCCTCGTCCAAGCGCTGCGCGAGCAGACCCAAGGCGAGGGATGTGCGCACCCCACAGCGCACGAGGATCTCGGTCGATACGGTGAGTTGGCCATCCCGGCTTGGCTCGAGCTCCTTTCGGACCCCACGGTGCCGAGATCGTTCAGCCTGCGTGCACTCGAGTCACTGGGGCCGGATGCGCTGAGGGGAGCCACCCCGCAGCTCCATGCCATGCTAAAGGGACCGGGACGGGCTCCCCTCGATGCGACTGGCTACCTCCTGGACCTCGGAGTGATGGGGTCCGACGACGCCGCGTCGATCTATCAGAAGTTCCTGTCCCACGAATACGAGCGGTGGCGCCTGGACGCTGTGGCCGGTCTCTTACGCGTGGACCGAACCTCGGACCCTCGAATTGAAGAGGTTCTGAAGGCGCTCGTTGACGACCGTCAGAAGGACGTGCGAGAACGTGCTCGGGCGCTGCTCGGGCAGCTGAGGAAGTGAGTTTGTCGAGGCGGTTGTCGAGGCGCTTTAGGCTTAGCGGCTGTCTCTTCCCGGTGGCGCGCCGCGGAACGTGGGACGCAGGGTCTTCCATCGCTCGCGCTGCTGGCTCCAAACTACTTCCGCCACGATCGCCCGCAGGCTCCTCTCGCTAACCGGGTCCCGCCCCTCGGTGGTCGCCGGCCACGCCAGGATGGCCGCCTGGATCTCCGGTGCGAGCATCGTCAGGTTCACGATCTGGGTGATTCGCGTCCTGGTGATGCCCATCTTCCGGGCAGCGTCGGTGAGGTCGTCGTACTCGCCCGCACGGATCTTGGCGTCGATCTGGTGAGCGAGGGCGAGGAGGCGGGCGACGCGGAGGACCCCGCCAGGCCGTTCCGGGGCCGGCTCGGTCCTGGGCGGCCGCCCGAAATCGACCGTGTAGCTCACGGTCGCCTGGGCGGTCACGACGTGGCCTCTATGGGCGCCACTTCGGCCGCCAGCGACGCGATCCCGTCCAGCCGGAACCGAATGGTCAGATTCCCGTCGCGGCCGTCGTACGTGACGCGCTCGATCAGGAGGTTGAGGACGCGCTCGCGCTCGGGTGTCAGCAGCACCGACCAGATCCCGTCGAAGTCAGCCAGGGCCCGGGCGAGGTCGCCCTCGTCCACCTGCTGGGTGGCCATCGCGGCCTCCCGCTCCCGGACCTCAGCGAGGCGGGCTCCGAGGGTGCCGATACGGTCCTGGGCCGCGACGAGCTCGGCGTGCACGGCATCGGCAGCCGCGCCAGTCGAGCGCGACAGGGTTCCGACAAGCCGCTCCACGTCCCGCCGGGAGGCCGCCAAATCCCGTTCCCCGCGCTTCGCCTCGGCCTTGATTCCGCGACGCTCGGCTGCGACCTGCGCGAGGGCCGCCTCGAAGGTCTCACGCTGGAGGGCCGGGTCGGCCCCGATGCACCGGATCCGGTCCACCACGAACGCCTCTACGCGGTCCGCCTGAATGGCTTTCGTCGGGCAAACCGCCGCGCCCTTGCGCATCGAGTTCTGGCAGCGGTAGTAGCGATACAGGCGCCCATGGTTCTTCGAAGGCGCGTGGACCATCGCGGTGTCGCAGGCGGAGCAACGCAGCAGGCCTCGCAGCAACGCACCGTGCCGGTTCCTGGACGATCCGCCGCCGTTCGACCGGTTCTCCGCCATCGCGCGTTGCACCTGGTCGAACAGTGCCTTCGTGACGACCGCCGGGTGCTCGCCCTTGAAGGTCTGGTCCCCGAGCTTCTGCTTCCCGACGTAGATGGGGTCGCTCAGCAACCGGCGGAGCGTGACCCGGTCCCAGGCCTTGCCCTGGCGCTGCTTCCCGTCTTTCGTGACCCAGCTCTTCCGCCGCCACCCGCGACGGTTGAGCTCCTGCGCGACGGCGATCAGCGACGGGGTCTCGACGTACAACTCGAAGATGGCCTTGACCTGCTCGGCCTCGTCGCGGTTGACGACGAGCCGGCCGCCCTCGGGGGCGGGGTCATATGCAACGGGGGGAAATCCACCCGTCCACCGGCCTCGGCGCCGAGCCGCCCGCATCTTGTCCCTGGTCCGCTCGCCGATGATCTGCCGCTCGAACTGCGCGAAGGACAGAAGGATGTTCAGCGTCATCTCGCCCACGGGGGTGGACGTGTCGAACCTCTGGCTGACGGACACGAAGCTGACGCTCCGGCGCTTGAAGAAGTCCAGGACCTGGAGGAAGTCGAGCATCGATCGGGACAGGCGGTCATACTTGTACACAACGACGCAGTCGATCTTGCGGACCTCGACATCGGCGAGGAGGCGCTGGAGGGCAGGGCGGTTCGTGCTGCCCCCGCTGAACCCTCCGTCGTCGTACCGGTCGGCGAGCGCGGTCCAGCCCTCCTCCCGCTGCGCGGCGATGTAGTTCTCGGCCGCGTCGCGCTGGGCGTCCAGGGAGTTGAAATCCTTGTCCAACCCCTCGTCGGTGGACTTCCGGGTGTATATGGCACAGCGAACGGGAGCCGTCGCGGTGGCGACCGCCGAGGCTCGACCGTTCCGCGCCGCGCGGACCATCTACTTCCTCCGCTTCCGCTCGGTCAGCCCGAAGAAGAGGCGGCCATTCCAATGCTGCCCGGTGACCGCTCGGGCCACCTCGGTGAGGGAGCCGAACTGGCGACCGTCCCACTCGAAGCCGTCCTCGGTCACGACGACGCGGATCTCCCGGCCGTGGTAGCGGCGGGTGATCACGGTACCTGGGGAGGGGAGCCGTGGATCGCGGACGGTCCGGGACGGCTCCTCGACGGGGGCCGGCTGGACCGGGGGCGGCTGGAACCCGCCCGGCACCGGGGCCCGAGCGAACGCCTGGGGGGCCAGCTCGGCGACCCTGGCCTTCGCCGTGTCGGACAACCCGCCGTGGGCCAGCTCCTGGACCCGCCACGCGAGGCGCCGCCACAGGTACTCACGGTTGCGCGACCGCGTTGGCTCGCCGTGAAGGCGCTCCCATTCGCGGCGGAGGTCGGCGACCGTCATCTTCCTGAACGCCTCGATCTGCGCGATCACGCCACCTTGCATCGGCGCCTCCGTGGGGGCCTATCCCGGACACAAGGAGGGCGTGACTGCGGCACAAGATCAAGGAGAATCTGGGGCTCTACGGGTCGAGAAATGGCGCAGTTGCGCGCTTTGTGTGTCAACCGCAGATAGCCGCGGGCGAGGAGCGCCGCGATCTCCACGATGGCGGTCCAGTCGAGGCGGGGCTTCGGACTAGTCAACGTTCTGATCCTCGCGAACCGGACGGGCGACGGGCACTTCACATGACGGAGGGCACCCGCTCAGTGCGCCACACCCGCTCAAAACCGTCTTGGAACACTTAACTCCCGCGGAATCAGCGGACTGGCCGAGGTGTACCAAGCGTGCCAGGGGGTAGAGAGGGGGCTGTAGCTGATCGCTTGGGTCCCGATGGGCAAGCGGCCACGGGGATGCCAAGGGGCGGTGACCCCAATCAGGGGGTTCGCGTTCGTTAAGGCGAGTCTTTTTAGAGAGTTCTGGTCTCATGCGCAGTCCGGATCCCGCAATCCCCGGATGGTTTTCGGATCGAAGAGGGGTACCTGCCCGCCACCCTCCTGGCTTGGTTGGTACACCTCGGCCATCTCGCTGGATTCGTTTGGGTTAAGTGTTCCATCGGCGTTTGGAACACCTTGCTCTACTTGGCACACCTCGACGTCCCTGGGTTCAGCGGCGAGCTCCTCCGGGCTGGGTAGCGCGAGGCAGATGTCATCGCCCACCACGGTGACCCGGTACTCGTACTCCTGTCCTTTCTGCGCGTGGACCAGGTCGAGGTAACCCGCTTCTTCGGCCGCCTTCAGGTGTCGCCTGACGGTCTGTTTGGACCAGCCGCTCGCGGACAACCTCTTCGACATTTTGTTCGCCGTGATCTTCGCGGCGCCTACGTCCCCGGGGGACTCGGTGCCGGCGAGCTCGCGTGCCGCCGCGATCAGCTCCCGGGTCTTCCGGTTGGCCCCGAGGATTGCGGTTTCGAGGAGGGGGGCCGCGAGGCGTCTTGCGAGAGCGTAGTCCTCGATCGTCGCGACGACCGTGCCGCCGTCGCGTTCCCTTTGATGCTGATAGAGGATCGCCGAGGCCTCGATGAGCGACAAGAACCTCGGGAAGTCGCGTCGCGCGCGGACCACCCGGCTCGGGAACTGCGTCGCGATCTTCTCCGCGAACGGAATCACGACGTCCGCGGGCTTCAACAGGGTGTGGACCGTGCGCCAGAGGGTGAGCACCTCGTTCGCGTCGTCGGCGTTGCGCGAGGCGGCTCGCCGACCCTGTTCCACGATGATCTTGCTGGTCGCATCCGCGCTCTCGTCCAGGGAGGCCGAGAACAGGCGTGTCTCGTTCTCGTCGTGAAGCACGGGCTCGGTCGTTGTCTCAATGTACGCGACCGGGCCCTCGATCTCGCGGTCGACCGTGACGATCTGCCCCGTCTCTGGGTCCTTCTCCGCGACGCTGTAGACGAGCTTCCCTTCGGACTGGAGGATTCGGACTTGATAGTCGTTCGTCTCGGCACCCGGGCGTTCCATGAAAACGAGGACCTTGTGGGCGAGTGAGTCGGTCCGGAAGTACAGCGCCTTGGCCGATGCGGCCGTGAAGACGATGCACTCGCCCGGCGGGAGAATGGACAGGACCATGTTCATGAGAAACGACTTGCCGGCACTGGACGCGCTCTTTAGGACGAGGCAGATGGGACGATTCAGAAGCCGAGAAACGATGGTGAGCAGGAGGAGCATGAGGTTCAGGGCCTCGCCGACCACCCCGAGCCTTGCCATGGCTGCGAGGAAACGCCCCTCGATCTGTGGGCTCTTGAGGACCGATTCCGCGGCGGCGATGTCCTCGGCGGTGGGTTCAAAACTGGCGGCGGAACCATCTGCTGAGGCGGCCGACCTGGTTGTGCGCGCGGTGTGCACCGCCAGGACTAACGTGTCCTTCGTGGCGTTGAGCTTTTCGCGAATCACGGCGGCATATACATCCACGGCGCCGAGGGGGGCACGGGCAAGGAGGCGGGCGCATTGCTCGATGAGGGTGAGCTTATCGCCCCGTGAGACGTCCTTCTGGACGGCTTCCAATATCGCTTCCAGCTCGGCCAGCGGGTCGGCCGCGTTGTCCACGGAAGCGTTCTCGTCAAGCAGATCGCGGGGCTTCATGCTTCCCTCTCGACCGTGCTCTGGCCTTGTCCATCGTTCGCTGCAGGTATTTGTCATTGGCGAACACGCCGCGACCGAAACGGAAGGCGCGAACAATGACAGGTATGAACTCGTCCCGGACACCGACGTGGACCAGCTGGTTCACAAGCGCCATGTCCCATCCCGACCGAGAGGAATCGTTCAGCGTGCGGTCTCCTCGCCACGTCCGAAACAGCGGGTGCGACGGACCGAGTTCGATGAGGAGCCGTTCGAAGGCTCCAACGATCTCGCTCTCGGGCTGGCTCGGAGCAGCGATGGGCACAAGGGCGGTAGGCTGCGTGTGCGGTTTCGAAGGCGTTGCGGCCTCAGGTAATTGGAAGGCGTCAGGCGAGTACGTCGGCCCGTCGGCGTACAGCAACCTCGCCATCACCGGCACGCAGCCCCTGGCACGCTTCCGAGCATCGGGGAGATTCAACGTGCCGGGGACACGGAGAACCCGGGCGAGATCGTGGACGGCGTCGCCGCCGAGGGCTTCGGCAATCCCACGGTTGCTGGCCTCGAAGCGGTCGCCAGGGTACTCATCGGAGATCGGGATGGCTTCGTGAAAGAGCCACCGGGCCTGGAGCCCGTTGCCGGTGTGCACCAGGAGGGTCGGTCGCCGGCCGAGTGCCTCGATCCGAGAATGGGCCAGTCGCTCCGCACGTGCGCGATCGCCCTCGTCGATCTGGTGGAAGTCGAGGTCGGCCCAGGCCCCCGTTACGACCGCCACTGCGTCGCGGGTGCCGGCCTGAATCGCCCGGGGACATGCGCTGACGTAGACGTTGACGTGTCCGGAAAGACGGCCGACGATGGCAAGGGCTTCATCTGCGGACCGGCAGAAGTGTTGCCGCGGGCGAGACCCGTCGAGCGGGATCGCCCGAACCTCGAGCCACTGACCCGATGGAACCCCGATGCGCGCGAGGAACCTGTCGGCGTCGTCCGGGAGGAACTGCGGAGCCATCACGCAGCGTCCCGGGGTCCTGAGTTCGCCACGGTTGACTCGCCTCGCTGTTGGTCGAGCCACGCGTCGAGGTCGCCGACGTCATAGCCCACTGCCCGGCCGCCCAGGCGGACGAACCGGGGGCCGTCGCCGGTGAGGCGCCTCTTTTCGAGGGTACATGGGGCGAGGCCGAGGTATTCCGCTGCAGCCGGGGTTCGGAGAATCCGCCTGACCTTGGATTCTACGGAGAGCTGGCTTGATTTTTCCATCCTTCGCTCCTTCCGCCGCGAAACACAGTGCGGCGAAGTGACACGAAGGATGATGACGGTGGGCCAACCCCCGATATAGGCCCCCGATCCGATAATATCGGGGGTCTACTTCCTAGGTCGACGAGTCTTCCGCGGCCCAACCCTATCGGCGCTCGCCGCCGCCACCTTGGCGTGGCGGTAAGGCGTTCGGAGCTTGTTCTCGACGGTCTTCGCCGTAAGGCGCGCCGCGAGAGGATGTTCCTGGGTGAGCCATTCGCTGAGCACGCGCGATTGTTCGGTGATGGTGTCTTCCAATTGTCCCTCAGCGACGCGCCGAGCGAACTCAGCCTCCACAAGTTGCATCGCGGAAGGTCGCCCCGGAGCGCCTTTTCGCAAGCGCCGCAGTTCCTCCTCGTTCTGCCGGACAGCCTCCGCGAGCCGCTTGCGCTCCAAGATCTCGGTCTCCAGTCCGCGACGGATGGCCTGCAGCTCCTGCAACATCTGGACCTCGCGGTTCGTCTGCTCTTCCTTTTCGCGATCAAACTGCTCGTGGAGCTCGTTCCATCCGTGACGGTCTTCCAGCAGACGATCTACTCCTTTGTCCCGAGCCGTCTTCAGTCGCTCGTCTTCCGAAGCGTGAGATCCGGCCATGACGAACGCGTCCAGCGGCCCGGCCGTACCAACGGTTGCTTGGATTGCCCTCATGACCGCATCGGATCGTTCGATCGCGGCTTCGAATCCTGTCGGCCTGCTCGGTCTCGCGGCGTCCAGCACCGCATTCAACGCTGCGGGTCCCGACTCAACCGAAGCCGAAAATCCGATGCCTGCGCTCAACCCCGCCAATGCACTCAGGCTCTCGAAGTTCGGCAGACTGGGCACCTTGGGCAACCAACTGACCCCGGTCGCCTTGTCGAGCGCCTTCGCGGTGAGGGTATTCTGTTCGATCGCACGGGACAGGGGGTTGGCTGATGTCGTCTTCCGCAGGGCATCTTCATCTTCCATTATCAGTCTGGCGATGCCCGGCCTGCCTGAAGGATCCAGAATAAACTTAGCGCACATATATTCACCTGCGTTCGGCACGACGACCGCTCGTGCTGTGTCAAGCCCAGATTGCAGTCTCGCTCCCAACGGACTCGCCTAGCGCTGAGTACTCCTGACTACGCTGGCGTTTCCGCACCCGGATTGTACTGCGCAGATCGCTGATGGCACAGGCTGCCGCCTCGAAATGCGATGGTATGGTCAGTCGAGGTACGGAACTGTGGCCGACACGTCAGCGCACGACCGGCAGCGGCGGGACGGGGACTTCAGACTTGATGTGGCGGGACTGAGAAAGAACACCCGCGGGCACGAGGTCCCGCGGGTGGGGGAAGGTGGGGACCGGTCAGGATCTGGCTTCGCGCGCCTCGGCGATCGCCGCCCTGAACGCCACCTCGTCCTCCGCCGCGAATGCCGCCGCGACCTGGCGAAGGAAGCGCGTCGCGTTCCTGGGACCCGCGGTCTTATGGATCGCGGCACTTTCGGTCGGCGTGAGCCTGAACGCGAACACCTTCGTCGCCTCCGGGTCCTTCGGCGCCCTCTCCGCCTTGGGGGCCCTGGACTTCTTCTCGGTCGCCTTGTTCTTCTTCGTGGCCTTCGTCTTGGTCTCGGGCATGGGTACCTCCGTCGCGGTCGGCACTTCCGGCCCGAGGCAGAGGACCATCCTCAGCCGGGCGGGAGGCGCGTCGTCCGCGGCATATCGATTCCAATGAACCTCGCAGACAGGTCGACCCAGATAGATGATCCCCGCCTCTCGACGGCATCGGCGGACGGCGCAGCGGTCGTGCACGGGTCAGCGTCCGGCGTGGTAGCCGCGCGGGAAGCACGTCTCGCAGGAGAACACGATGCCGTCGTCGGGGTTGGTGAACGTCGGCCCCAACCGGAGGCAGCTCCACGCCTGCGCCTGGAACGTCGCCTCGGTCCCGACGTGGCGCCCGCAGGCGACCCGTCCCGAGTCGTGGATGTAGATGCAAGCCGGGTCGAACCGCTCGCCCGGCTTCAGGTCGTGCGGCTGCTGGTGCGAGTGCGGGCTGATGATCGTGGGCATCGTCGTCTCCCGTTACCACTCCTCGTTGATCACGATGTCGTACCCGAGGACGTGTTCTCCATCGGCCTTGATGCGGAAGATCCGGAGGCGCTTCCCGTCACCGCTCCGCTCGGCGTAGACCTGGACGCCCTGGTCATTGCGGGAGATCTCGATCATCGCGCCCGGCTCCAGGCCTTCGATCCTCTGGTCCGTCGTGGTGGCCTTCTTCGTCGTGGTTCGCATCGTGGTTTCCTCCGTTCGCACCACCATGAGTGCGCTGCTCTGCGCGATGAATCAAGGCGAGTTCGCAATGTTTTGCAGGGTTTTTCGAGGCGATCGTGAGGCGATCACACGACCGCTTGCAACGCTTGCTCCACCTTCCGACGCGGTGCACGGCAAGTGTCGGAGTTAACGGCTGGAGGCCGACATGGACGTGACTGAAGTCCGCACTGAGGAACTCGCGGCGAAGGCCGCTCCCTTCAACCCGCGCACGATCACCGACCACGACCTGGAGGCGCTCCGTCGCTCGTTGCGCTTCTTCGGGACGGTGGAGCCGGTGGTCGTCAATCGCCGGTTCGACCGGATCGTCGGGGGGCACCAGCGGGTGAAGGCCGCGCTCGCAGAGGGGATCGAGACGCTCCCCGTGGTCTACGTCGATCTGGATGACCCGTCGGAGAAGCAGCTCAACCTGGCCCTCAACCGGATCCACGGTGAATGGGACGTGGACAAGCTCGCGGAAGTCCTGGCCGAGCTCGAAATGGCCGGGGCGGATCTCGATTTGACCGGATTCACCGAGGTCGAGATCGAGGACCTGCTCCGGGGGTCGGACGAGCCGATCGACGGCCTGACCGACCCCGACGCGGTCCCCGAGCCGCCGGACGAGCCGGCCACGCAAGCGGGCGACCTCATCCGCATGGGGGAGCACCGGCTCCTCTGCGCCGACGCCGCGAACCCGATGAACCTGGAACTGCTACTCGGAGACGACCGCGTGCAGCTCGTGCACACGGACCCGCCCTACAACGTCAACGTGGAGCCCCGCAGCAACAACGCGATCGCGGCCGCCGGGAAGGCAAAAGGGCATCACCAGAACCTCGACCTGTCGCGCCACCCCGAAAAGGCGAAGCCGACCGGGAAGATGAGGGCGAAGGACCGGCCGCTGATCAACGACTTCGTCAAGCCGGAGGAGTTCGAGCGGATGCTCCTGGCCTGGTTCGGAAACCTCGCGAAGGCGCTCGAGCCGGGTCGCTCGTTCTACTGCTGGGGCGGCTATGCGAATTGCGCGAACTATCCGCCCGCGCTCAAAGCCTCCGGGCTTTACTTCTCCCAGGCTGTCATCTGGGTCAAAGAGTGGCCGGTCCTGACCCGGAAGGATTTCATGGGGAATCACGAGTGGTGTTTCTACGGGTGGAAGGAAGGGGCGGCACACTACTTCAATCCCGAGATCACCAACGCCACCGACGTGTGGTCGGTGAAGAAGGTCGCGCCGCCGGCGATGGTGCACCTGACGGAGAAGCCGGTCGAGCTCGCGGAACGGGCCGTGTTTTACTCGTCGCGGAAAGGGGAGACCGTCCTCGATCTGTTCGGGGGCTCGGGCTCGACGCTGATCGCGGCGGAGCGGCTCGGGCGTCGGGCGTTCCTCATGGAGATCGACCCGGCCTACTGTGACGTTATCGCACAGCGCTGGCAGGCGTTCACGGGGAAGAAGGCCGAGGCGTGGCGCGGGAACGCGTAGGCGCTGTCCGGGGAGAGTCGCTGTGGCACGTCACTCGTTGAAGACGCGGGAACAGGCCCGCGAGTTCTACCTCACCGGTGAAGTCACCTCGGTCGCCGAGATTGCCCGCCGGCTCAAGGTGAAGGCGCACACGATCGCGGCGTGGAAGAAGGACGAGGATTGGGACACCTTGCGCCTCAAGATCGGCAAGCGTGCCGCGGAGCAGCTCGTGGAGCGGCTCGCGACCGAGCGTGTCAACCTCAATGCGCAGCACTTCAAACTCTGGAACGCGGTCGTGGGCAGGCTCTTCGGGTCGCTGCAGAAGGGCAGTCTCGATTCGGATGCGATTCGGGACCTCGAGAAGGTGGCGAACATCTTGGAGCGCGCTCAGAAAGGACAGCGGCTGGCCCGCGGGCTCTCGACGGACGGGCAGACGGAAGAGCAGATCAGGGCGGAAGCCGAGGCGGAAGGCCGCGCCCTGGTGGACGTCTTCATCGACGTCGTGAAGGCGGAGGTCGCAGACGAGGCGGTGCGGGACCGCGTCTGCCGGGCGGTCCTCGATCGCCTGCCGGTCGAGGACGAGGGGGCCACCTGAGATGTCACACCCGATCGGGGTGTCGAAGCTGACGGGGTATGTCCGTGGCCGCGTCTCGGAGCTCGCCCTTCCCGCGACCCGGGCGGTCAGCGAGCCGCTGGCTGCGTGGGCGATCCGTCGGATCCGCCTCGACGGCCGGCCGTTTCGATTCGATGGGCACGAGTACCTGCGGGCGGTGTACGACGACACCGCGCCGCACATCGTGCTGCTCAAGGCCGCACAGATCGGCGGCACGACCTGGGCCATTCTGAAATCCGTCCATGCGTGCGTCATGGGCCTGCACGTCATGTACTTCTTCCCGACCAGGACCGACGTCCTCGAGTTTTCGAAGTCTCGGGTCGGCCCGCTCCTCGCCGATAACCCGTTCCTCGGGAAACTTCTCCGCGAAACGGACACGGCCGGGTTGAAGCGGATTGGCTCGGCGTACCTTTTTCTGCGGGGCATGCAGTCGCCGGTCGGAATGAAGTCGGTGCCGGCCGACATGGTGGTCTTCGACGAGCTGGACGAGGCGACGCCGGATGCGAGAACCCGGGCGCTCGAGCGGCTGAGCCATTCGGACTACCGACGCGTGATCGAGTTGTCGAACCCGAGCCTGCCGCACTACGGGATTGACGAGGCATACCAGGCCTCCGATCAGCGGCACTGGACGGTGCGCTGTGGCCACTGCACGACGTGGACGGCGTTGGACAAGGAGTTTCCCGCGAAGCTCGGGGAGGAGGTTCGGATCATCCGCCCCCGAGAGGACGGGAGTTACTATCGGGCCTGCCCGCACTGCGGCGAGGAACTGAACATGGACCAGGGGGAGTGGGTCGCGGACTTTCTCGACCGCCCCATCCACGGCTACCGGATCTCGCAGCTCTACTCGTCCAAGGTGGACCCTGGGGAGATCCTGGCGGAATACAAGAAGACGAGGTTTCCCGAACGGTTTTACAACTTGAAGATCGG